>NZ_JTKZ01000718.1:0-5818 GCF_000799035.1 Delftia sp. ZNC0008 | reverse complement strand
CCGCGTCCATGCCGTCAGCAGCCACAGCGTGAGCTTTTATGCGCAGGACTCGGAGCAATCCGGCCTGCTGGCACGCGCCCAGGAAATCGAGCACCTCGAAAAGGAAGTGCGCGCCCAGGCGCTGATCTCCGACGAATCGCGCACGGCCCTGGTGCGTGCCGAAAGCGCCTATGCCGAGGCCTCGCAGCGCCTGGTCAGCGCCCGGCGCGAGGCCAGCGAATCGCAAGGCCGCGCCCATGAGCTGCAGGTCGAGACCCTGCGCCTGTCGCAGCTGGCCGAGCAGGCCCGCGCGCGCAATGCCCAGATCAGTGCCGACCTGGCCGAGGTCGAGGCCCAACTGTCCGACATCGAGGAGCGCCGCGTGGCGGCCGAAGCCCGCTTCGAGGAACTGGACATGCAGCTGGCCGACAGCCAGGAGCGCCATGCCCAGCTGGGCGACAAGGTGCTGGAGTCCGAGCGGCGCCTGAACGAATCGCGCGAGCAGCTGCGCACGCTGGAGCGCCAGGCCCAGGAGGCCACCTTCTCGCGGCGCAGCCTGGAGGCGCGCCGGGGCGAACTCAGCCGCACCATAGAGACGGCCAGCCAGCAGGCCCGCTCGCTGGCCGACGAGCAGCAGCGCGCGCAGGACGAACTCACGCGCCTGACCGATGCCGCCGCCCAGGGCGGCCTGCAGGACGCGCTGGATCTGAAGATGCAGCGCGAGCAGGCCGTGGCCGCGCGCCGCAGCGAATATGACGACCTGACCAACAAGCTGCGCGCCAGCGACGAACGCCGCCAGCAGCTGGAGAAGGCGCTGGACCCGCTGCGCCAGCGCATCACCGAATTCCAGCTCAAGGAGCAGGCCGCGCGCCTGGGCCTGGAGCAGTACTCCACCCTGCTGGAGGAGGCCGGTGCCGACCTGGCCGCCGTCTCCCAGTCCATTGCCGAGGCCAATGTGCGCATGCACGGCCTGCAGGGCGAGATCGACCGGCTGCACCGCGAGATCGCCGCCCTGGGCGCCGTCAACCTGGCGGCGCTGGACGAGCTGAAGCTGGCGCGCGAGCGCAAGACCTTCCTTGATGCGCAGACCGAGGACCTGACCCAGGCCATGAACACGCTGGAAGATGCCATCCGCAAGATCGACGCCGAGACGCGCGAACTGCTGTCGGGCACCTTCGAGACCGTGAACGGGCATTTCGGGCGCATGTTCCCCGAGCTGTTCGGCGGTGGCCAGGCCAAGCTGGTGATCACCGGCGATGAAATCCTCGACTCGGGCGTGCAGGTGATCGCGCAGCCGCCCGGCAAGAAGAACCAGACCATCCACCTGCTGTCCGGTGGCGAGAAGGCGCTGACGGCGATTGCCCTGGTCTTCGCCATCTTCCAGCTCAACCCGGCGCCGTTCTGTCTGCTGGACGAGGTGGACGCGCCGCTGGACGACGCCAACACCGAGCGCTATGCCAAGCTGGTGGCCAGCATGAGCAAGGGCACGCAGTTCCTGTTCATCAGCCACAACAAGATCGCCATGGAAATGGCGCAGCAGCTCATCGGCGTGACCATGCAGGAGCAGGGCGTGTCCCGCATCGTGGCCGTGGACATGGAGTCCGCGCTGTCCATGGCTGAGCTATCCTGAGCATGTCCGCAACCTTCCGAACCCATTTGCTGGAACGACGTTTCATTCCTTCATTCCATGAGTAACCTGCAAATCAGTCTGGCCGTCCTGGGCTTTGTGGTGCTGGCCCTGATCATTGCCTACAACAGCTGGTCCGCACGCCGCAACGCACCCAAGCGCGCCGACCCCGTCGAAGAGGCGCAGCGCGATCCCTCGCGCCATGAACCCGGCATGGACACCGTGGGCCACGGCCCGGACCTGACGCACAGCCTGCGCGAGCCCGTGCTGGGCGACTTCGGCACGGCAGCCCCGGGCCAGAGCCCTGCCGCCGTGGACCGCTTTGCCGAAACCGATGCCGAACTGGCCCATCTGGTCCAGCTCGAAGAGCAGCAGCGCCAGGCCGAGGCCCAGGCCGCTTTGGCGGCCAAGGCAGCCCAGGCGGTGCAGACCGCGCAGGCTGCCCATGCCCTGCAGGCGGCTGAAGACGCCAGCGCATCGGCACCCGCATCTGCGTCAGTGCCTGCGCCATCCCCGTTGGCACCGCAGTCCATCGAGCCTTCCCTCAACGACGCGGCCCTGACCAGCGCTGCGGCCAGCCGGCCGGGCCTGGATGCGCTGATCGATGCCATTGCCCCCGTGCAGGTCGGCCAGGCCGTGCCTGGCGAACTGGCGCTGCAGGCCCAGCCGGCCACGCGGCGCGCGGGCAACAAGCCGTTTGCCATCGAAGGCATGAACCAGTCCACCCACCAGTGGGAGCCGCTGCAGCCCGGCCAGCGCTACCTGGGTTTCCAGGCCGGCGTGCAGCTGGCCAACCGCACGGGTGCGCTCAACGAGATCGAGTTCTCCGAGTTCGTTGCCAAGGTGCAGCGCTTTGCCGACGCGCTGGGCGCCACGCCCGACGTGCCCGACATGCTGCAGGAAGTGGCGCGTGCGCGCGAGCTCGACCAGTTCGCCAGCGAGCACGATGCCCAGCTCACCTTCATGCTGCGCGCACGCCAGGCCTCCTGGAGCGCGGGCTATGTGCAGCAGAACGCATCGCGCCAGGGCTTTCTGCCGGGCTCCATGCCCGGGCGCATGGCCCTGCCTTCGCCCACGCCCGGCATGCCGCCGGTGCTGGTGCTCAACTACGACCCGCAGGCGGCCATGGCCGACGACCTGGACACCTCGGTGGTGCGCGAGTTCCTGCTGAGCCTGGACGTGCCCCAGGTGCCGCGCGGCGAGCAGGCCTTCGTGCAGCTGCGCCAGGTGGCCGAGCGTCTGTGCCAGACCATGGATGGAGTGCTCTGCGACCAGAACGGCTACCTGCTGCCGGCCATGGCGCTGGACCCCATCCAGCACGACCTGGAACAACTCTATGACAAGCTCGACAGCCGCGAGCTGTCGGCGGGCTCCATGCTGGCGCGGCGACTGTTCAGCTGACGCGGCGCGGTGCCCCTGGTGCACAACAGGCTCCTGGCCTCAACCCCATGAACGACAATCTGGATCTCTTCTCCGGCGCAGCCCCCGCGGCGCCGGAGTCCGGGGCCGCCCCCGACAAGGTGCTGGCCAAGGTGCAGGCGCTGCGCGCCCAGCTCAACCAATGGGCACATGAGTACTACGTGCTGGACACGCCCACCGTGCCCGACGGCGAGTACGACCGCGTCTTCCAGCAATTGCAGGCATTGGAAGGTGCCTACCCCGAACTGGTCACCCCGGACTCGCCCACGCAGCGCGTGATCGGCGCCGTGCTCGACGGCCTGATGCCCGTGCGCCATGCCGTGCCCATGCTCAGCATCCGCACCGAGACCGACAACGAGGCCACGGGTGCCGAGGCCTTCGACGCACGCATCCGCAAGGAGCTGGAACTGGCCGAAGGCGCACCGCCTGTGGAATACGTGGCCGAGCCCAAGTTCGACGGCCTGGCCATGAACCTGCGCTACCAGAATGGCCGCCTGGTGCAGGCCACCACGCGCGGCGACGGCGAGGTGGGCGAGGACGTCACACACAACATCCGCACCATCCGCAAGATTCCGCTGTCCCTGCCCGAAGGCAAGGGCGTGCCGCCCGTGGTCGAGGTGCGCGGCGAGGTCTACATGGGCCGCGCCGACTTCGTCCGGCTCAACGAACGCCAGCAGGCCGCCGGCGGCAAGAGCTTTGCCAATCCGCGCAATGCGGCGGCAGGCTCGGTGCGCCAGCTGGACTCGGGCATTGCGGCCCAGCGCCCGCTGTCCTTCTTCGCCTATGGCCTGGGCGAGATCACGCCGGCCGCGCAGGGCGGCCCCGACTTCGGCACCCACTACGCCATGCTGCAGACGCTGCGCGACTGGGGCTTCCCGGTGGCGCCCCAGGTCTGCATTGCCAAGGGCGCGGCCGAGCTGGTGGCCTTCCACCAGCGCATGGGCGCCGAGCGCGCCACGCTGCCCTACGAGATCGACGGCGTGGTCTACAAGGTCAACAGCCTGGCCCAGCAGCGCCAGCTGGGCTTTGTCTCGCGCGAGCCGCGCTGGGCCGTGGCCCACAAGTACCCGGCCGAGGAAATGCCCACGCGCATGGAAGGCATCGACATACAGGTCGGCCGCACGGGCAAGCTCACCCCCGTGGCGCGCCTGGCGCCCGTGGCCGTGGGCGGTGTCATCGTCACCAACGCCACGCTGCACAACCTGTTCGAGATCCGCAAGAAGCGCGTGCGCACCGGCGACACCGTGGTCGTGCGCCGCGCCGGCGATGTGATTCCCGAAGTCGTGGGCCGCGTGCCCGGCGACCGGCCGGCCTATGTGCCCAACTTCCGCATGCCCGCTGCATGCCCCATCTGCGGCAGCGCGGTGTCGCGCCCCAAGGGCGAGGCCAACCACCGCTGCACGGGCGGCCTGTTCTGCCCGGCGCAGCGCAAGGAGGCCATCCTGCACTTCGCCGCGCGGCGCGCCATGGACATCGAGGGCCTGGGCGACAAGCTGGTGGACCAGTTGGTGGACGGCCATGTGGTGCGCACGCTGCCCGACCTCTACCGCCTGGGCCTGGTGGCCCTGGCATCGCTGGACCGCATGGCCGAGAAGTCGGCCCAGAACGTGCTGGATGCGCTGGAGAAATCCAAGAAGACCACGCTGGCGCGATTCCTCTTCGGCCTGGGCATCCGCCAGGTCGGCGAGTCCACGGCCAAGGATCTGGCCCGCCATTTCGGCCAGCTGGACGCCATCATGGACGCCAGCGTCGAGCAACTGCTGCAGGTGCGCGACGTCGGGCCCATCGTGGCCGAGAGCATCCACACCTTCTTCGCCCAGCCCCACAACCGCGAGGTGGTCGAGCAGTTGCGTGCCTGCGGCGTGCACTGGGAAGAGGGCGCGGCGCGCGAGCAGACCGCCCAGCCCCTGGCCGGCATGACCGTGGTGCTCACCGGCACGCTGCCCACGCTGGGCCGCGACCAGGCCAAGGAGATGCTGGAGGCCGCTGGCGCCAAGGTCTCCGGATCGGTCAGCAAAAAGACCAGCTACGTGGTGGCGGGCGCCGAGGCCGGCAGCAAGCTGGCCAAGGCCGAGGAACTGGGTGTGCCCGTGCTGGACGAGGCCGGCATGCTGGCCCTGCTGGCAGGTGATCCCCCTGCTGCAGCCGCAGCGGAGCAGGGCTGATGGCGCTGAGTCCGCGCAAACCCGTGGTCGGCCTGGCGCTGGGCAGCGGGTCGGCGCGCGGCTGGGCGCATTTCGGCGTGCTGCGCGCGCTGGAGGATGCGGGCCTGCGGCCCGACATCATCTGCGGCTCGTCCATCGGCGCCCTGGTGGGCGCCTCCTATGCGGCCGGTGAAATGCAGCGCTTCGAGGAATGGGTGCTGGGCCTGGGCATGCGCAAGGTCTTCGGCTTCATGGACTTCAACATCGCGGGCGGCATGCTCAAGGGCGAGAAGCTGATCTCGTTCTGGCGCGAGCATTTCGTGGACTCGGCCATCGAGGATCTGAAGATTCCCTTCGGCGCCGTGGCCACCGACCTGCATTCGGGTGCCGAGGTCTGGCTGCGCAAGGGCTCCATCGCCGATGCCGTGCGCGCCTCCATCGCGCTGCCCGGCCTGTTCACGCCCGTGCAGCGCGAAGGGCGGCTGCTGGTCGATGGCGGCATCGTCAACCCCGTGCCCGCCTCGCTGGCGCGCGCCATGGGCGCGGACATCGTGATCGCGGTCGATCTCAATGCCGACATCATGCGGCGCCACATGCGGCCGCTGGCGCCCGCTGCCGCCATGGCCGCTGCGCCGCCGCTGGAGGAGGC
>NZ_JTKZ01000763.1:0-1324 GCF_000799035.1 Delftia sp. ZNC0008 | reverse complement strand
CCGCGTCCTGTTCCGCGATGCGCGCGCCGCCTCGGTCATGGCGCCCACCACCGATGTGATCTACGACATGCTGGGCAAAGGCATGTGCGACGCCGCCGCCTGAGCCTGAACGGCAGAACCCGTCGATCGCTTCACCCCTCCTCCCCCATCCAGCAAAGGACTTCCGCATGACGACAACCGCCCCCGTGATCAAGCTCGGCGCCGTGGCCTACGCCCCCAAGGTGATCACCATCTGGGAAGGCTTCAAGGCGTATTTCATCGAGCGCGGCTACTACTTCGACTACGTGCTCTATTCCAACTACGAGTCGCTGACCGAGGCGTTGATGGCAGGCGATGTGCACCTGGCCTGGAACTCGCCGCTGGCCTTTGTGCGCGCCGACCGCATGGCCCGCGCGCGCGGCCTGCGCGTGGAGTCCATCGCCATGCGCGATACCGACCTGGACCTGCATTCGCTGCTGGTCGTTCCCGCAGACAGCCCCATCCAGAGCGTGCAGGACCTGCGCGGCAAGACCGTGGGCTTCGGTGCCGTGGATTCGCCCCAGGCCACGCTGATCCCGCTGGACCATCTGCGCCAGCAAGGGCTGGTGGCCGGGCGCGACTACACGGCACGCCGCTTTGACGTGCTGGGCGGCAAGCACGGCGACCACATCGGCGGCGAGCGCCTGGCCGCCGCCGCCATGGTGGCCGGCGAGATACAGGCCTCATGGATGGTGGGCAAGAACTACCTGGCCTTTGCGCGCGAAGGCACGCTGCCGGCCGGCGGCACGCGCGTGCTGGCCACCTCGGGCGCCTTCGACCACTGCAACATGACGGCCGGCCCGCACATCGATGCCGGGCGTGCCGCCGCCTTCCGCGACATCCTGCTGGCCATGTCCTGGGACGACGCGGCAGTGCGCCCGCTGCTGGAGCTGGAAGGCCTGAAGGTCTGGCACCCGGGCCGCGGCACGGGCTACGGCCTGCTGGAGCGCGCGGTGACGGACGAGGCCTTCTACGACGCCGAAGGCCGCATCACCGTGCAGGACTACCGTTACTGATACGCGCCATGGCCATGCCTGATTCCGACAGCGGCGCCCTGCCCGCCTCCACCCAGCCCGCCTCCACCCTGCCTGTCATCGACCTTCAGGGCCTGGGCTTCGATGCCGGCGCCCATCTGCTGGTCAAGCACGCGCTGGCCGCCCTGCCCGTGGGCGGGCAACTGCGCGTGACCGGCAGCGCGCCGGGCTGGCAGGCCCAGCTGTCGGGCTGGTGCAGCGACCAGGGCCATGGCCTGCGCTGGGAGGATGGCGTGGATGCAGCACAGGCCATGGCCATCGTGGCGCGCGGC
>NZ_JTKZ01000889.1:0-2118 GCF_000799035.1 Delftia sp. ZNC0008 | reverse complement strand
GGCCCAGCGCACGGTGGCCCCGGCTGGCGCTGCGCTGGCGCAGGCGCTGGAGCAATTGCGGCACCTGGCCGGTGCCACGGCCCCCGCCGCCACCGCTACCGAGCCGCCGCTGCAGATGATCCAGGCCGGCGTGGGCACGCAGATCCAGATGGTGCCCGTGCACGACGTCGTCTACTTCGAGGCCGCCGACAAGTACGTGCGCGTGCTCACGGCCTCGCATGAGTACCTGGTGCGCACGCCGCTCAAGGAACTGCTGCCCCGGCTGGACGCCGAGGATTTCTGGCAGGTGCACCGTGGCACCGTGGTGCGCGCAGCGGCCATTGCCAGCGCCCAGCGCGACGAGGCCGGCCGGCTGTGGCTGCAGCTGCGCGAGCGAGCGGAAAAACTGGCCGTCAGCCGCCTCTACGCGCAGCGGTTCAAGGCGATGTAGGTGGTGATGTAGGTGGCGATGTAGACGCCGGCTCGGTCAGCGCAGCGGCGGCTGATCGGGCAGGTCCAGCACGTCGTCCCAGGCCACGCCCTGCATCTCGTCCCAGTGCGCAACGATCACGCAGCGCAGCCCGTGCCCGGCCACAGGCGCAGATTGCTGGCCGGCCCGGTTCAGCCCCGCCAGCGTGCGCTGCACATGGTCCATCGATCCCCGGTCCAGCGCGGCCAGCGGCTCGTCGATCAGCAGCAGCGGCACGCCGCTGGCCCAGCCCGCCGCCATCCACAGCTTGCGCAGGCTGCCCGTGGACAGGGCCAGCAGGGGCTTGTGCAGATGGGGCTCCAGCCCCAGGCCATCGGCATGGGCCTGCCATGCCGCCTCGCTCCAGGCCGGGTGCAGCTGCCGCTGTGCCTGCACCCATTCCTGCGCGGGCCGGGCACGCTCGGCATTGGACAGTTCGGCGCGCGGGTCGCGCCAGAACAATGCAGGGCGCTGCGACGGGTCCGGCTGCTGCGGATATACCAGGCGCCCGGCCTGCAAAGGCAGCTGGCCGGCCAGCATTTGCAGCAGGCTGGTCTTGCCGCAGCCCTCGCCGCCGCGCACCAGGCACAGGCCCACGGGCCAGTCGTGCGAGGCGCCATCCCACAGCAGCAGGCCCGGCTGTCCGAAGCGCAGGGCCTGCGCGCTCACCATCGGCGGCGCCATCGATTGCTGTGCGGTGTCCATCTGAATGTCTTTCCGGTTCTGCGATGCGGGCGATTGTGCACGCGGCACAATGCCGGGCTTTCCCTTTTCCAACCACGCACTACGCATGCGGACCGCCACCATGATCCTCGACTACCTGGATTTCGACTACAGCGAAGACGACGAAGGCACGGGCTGCTGGGACGCCATGGCCAGCGTGCCCGCCGCGCGCGTGCCGGCGCTGGCGGCCGAGGTGGAGCAATTGCTGGCCTGGGCGCACCGCCGCTTCAGGGGCCGGCGCGGCCCCATCGAGGAAGGCGGCGACTGGGACTACGAGCTGCAGGCCCAGGACGACGGCGGCCAGCCGCTGGCCTGGCGCTTTGACGCAGCCACGGCGCGCCTGCAGTCCGTGGCGGCCGGGGATGGCCGCACCACGGTGAACCTGTCGATCAGCGGCAGCGCGGCCTTCGGCGAAGCATTGCGCCAGGCCTTCGAGCTGCAGGACTGAACATCAGCGCGCGACAGCCTGCGGCCCCTGCACGGAGGCCGGCCCCAGCGGCTCCCAGCGCCCGGCCACGTTCTTGAGCAAGGTGTTGACGGCGGCAAGGCGCCGGTTGCGCACATCGATCAGGCTGCGCCGGGCCGACAGCACCGTGGTCTGGGCGCTGAGCACATTCAGATAGGCCACCGTGCCCGCGCGGTACTGGTTGTTGACGACATCCAGCGCCTTCTGCGCGGCGGCCACGGCCTCGATCTGCACCTGCTGCTCGCGCGCCAGGGCGGATGCGGTGACCAGGTTGTCCTCCACCTCCTGCAACGCCGTCAGCACGGTCTGGCGGTAGGTGGCGGCGGCCAGGTCCAGCGAGGCACGCGCCGACTCCACGGCCGCCGTGCGCGCGCCGCCGTCGAACAGCGCCAGCGCCAGCGACGGGCCCAGCGACCAGAACAGGTTGGGCGCACTCACCAGGTTGGACAGCGATGCACCCCGGTAGCCGGCCGTGACGCGG
>NZ_JTKZ01000583.1:0-3423 GCF_000799035.1 Delftia sp. ZNC0008 | reverse complement strand
CCGCGTACGGGGCCGGGCGCCACCGAGCTGGTGCTGTCTGCCCCAGCCCAGGGCGTGGCCACGGGCGCCCTGGGCCACCGGCTGGCCACGCGCGGCGAAGGCCCTTATGCGATCGGGCTGGACGTGCGGCGGACTGCGCCTGCACGGGCACTGGACGAGGCCGCCACGCATGGCGTGCGCATCGTGCTCGCCCAGGATTCCCTGCCCCGGGAAACCGCTGCCGCCTAGGCGAAATGCGTGGGCGCTAGAATGGCGCCCCGCTGACACCCATGCCCACTCCGGTGGGCGTTTTCGTTGCAGCCGCTGCAGCCTTCGCAGGCTGCCGTGGCGCGGCGCCGCTTGCCATGACGACTGCTTCCTCTCCTGCCACGCTGGGCATAGATTTCGGTACCTCCAACTCCGCCATGGCCTGGCGCGCGCCCGGCCAGCCCGCACGCCTGCTGCCGCTGGAAGGCGATGCCTGCGGCATGCCCACGGCGCTGTTCTTCCATACGGATGAGCACAGCACGCATTTCGGGCGCGACGCCATGGCCCAGTACCTGGATGGCGAGCCGGGCCGGCTCATGCGCTCGCTCAAGAGCCTGCTGGGCAGCGCGCTGCTGCAGGAAAAGACGGCCGTGCACGACCAGCTGGTCAGCTACCAGGATGTGATCGGACTGTTCCTTCGCCGCGTAGCCGACCGGGCGCGTGCCTCGCTGGACGGGCGCCTGCCCGAGCGCGTGGTGCTGGGCCGGCCCGTGCACTTCGTGGATGACCATCCCGAGCGCGACCGCCAGGCCCAGCAGGCCCTGGCCGACGCCGCGCGCGCCGCCGGCCTGGGCGAAGTGGATTTCCAGATGGAGCCCATCGCCGCCGCGCTGGACTACGAGCAGCGCCTCACGCAGGAATCCGTGGTGCTGGTGGTGGACATCGGCGGCGGTACCTCCGACTTCACCGTCGTGCGCCTGGGGCCCGAGCAGGCCGGCCGCCGCGACCGCCGCGACGACATCCTGGCCACCAGCGGCGTGCACATCGGCGGCACGGACTTCGACCACCGGCTCAACCTGGCCCAGATCATGCCGCTGCTGGGCTACCGCCACACCGGCCCCAGCGGCCGCGAAGTGCCCAGCCGCGTGTTCTTCGACCTCTCGACCTGGCACCTGATCCAGTGGCTGTACTCGCCCAAGGCCCTGGCCGAGGCGCGCAACCTGCGCACCGACTACAGCGACCAGCGCCTGCACAAGCGCCTGATGGACGTGCTGGAACTGCGCGAAGGCCACCGCCTGGCCGCCGTGGTGGAGCAGGCCAAGATCGAGGCTTCCACGCGCCATGCCGAGTCGCCCATCGAACTGGGCTGGCTGGAATCGGGCCTGTCCGCCGCCATCTCGCCCGAGGTGCTGCACGAGCAGCTGCAGGGCCCGCTGCAGCAGGTCGTGGCCTGTGCCCAGGATTGCCTGCGCCTGGCCGGCGTGGCGCCCCAGGCGCTGGACGCCATCTACCTCACGGGCGGCTCGTCGGCCCTGCGCACGCTGCGCGATGCGCTGCGAGAGGCCTTCCCCGGCGTGCCGCAGGTCGAGGGCGACCTGTTCGGTGGCGTGGCCACCGGCCTGGCGTATGCATAAGTCCCCCTGAGCGGCTGCGCCGCTTCCCGTTGCACGGCGCCCCCTCTCGCTACGCGGGGGGCGTACGGGCAACCGGCGACACCCTCGCGGCGGGGCGGCGCGGCCGGCGTAGGCCCTTGCTCGGTGTCCCTGAGGGTGAAGGCCACTGTGGTGCTGCCGCCTTGGGCTTAATCCTCTATCGGGTCCTCCTCGGCGGCCTGCTTGATCGCCAGCGCGGCGTCATAGAGGCGGTTGCGCGGTGCGCCCGTGATCTCGGCGGCCAGGCGCACGGCCGTCTTGGTGGGCAGCTCGGCCAGCAGCAGGCGCAGCACGCGCAGGGCGTCGGCGTCGGCCTCATCGCCACCCAGGGCCACCGGGTGCAGCACCACGGCGAACTCGCCCTTGCTGCGCTGGGGCACGGCCTGCAGCCAGGCCGGCAGCGCGCTGGCGGGCATGGTGGCAATGTCCTCGAACTGCTTGGTGATCTCGCGCGCCAGCGTCACCGGGCGCTCGCCCAGCGTGGCCAGGGCGGCGGCCAGGTCGGCGATGCGGTGCGGCGCCTCCAGCAGCACGGTGCAGCGCGGCTGCAGCGCCAGTTGCTGCACGGCGGCCAGGCGCTCGGCCGACTTGGTGGGCAGAAAGCCCGCGAAGACGAAACCTCCCTCGCCCTGCGAAGGCGTGACCGCGCCGGCCACGCTGATGGCGGCCGTGATGCTGCTGGCGCCGGGCAGCGGAATGCAGCGCAGGCCTGCCGCCTGCACGGCCGCGCACAGGCGCGCGCCGGGGTCGCTGACGCCGGGTGTGCCGGCATCGCTGACATAGGCGATGCGCTGGCCCTGCTGCAGCCGCGCCACGATCTGCTGGGCCGCCTCGGCCTCGTTGTGCTGGTGCACGGCCAGCAGCTGGCTGCCGGGGCGGTCCAGTCCATAGGAGCGCAGCAGGCCCTGGGTGTGGCGCGTGTCCTCGCAGGCCACGCAGTCCACCAGCTGCAGCACATGCAGGGCGCGCAGGCTGATGTCGGCCAGGTTGCCTATGGGGGTGGCCACCACGTAGAGGGCGCCCTGCGGATAATGCTGGGATGCCGCAGCATCCTTGGCTGCGCCCAGCGCGGTGGCGAAAGAGGTAGTCAATGGGTTTCCTTGCGAAAAAGCCGGCAGGCGCGGGGCCGTCTGCCCTCACGACCCGGCACCGGGGCCAGCAGGCCGAGGATGCGGCGCTGGCCCATCTGCAGGCGGCCGGCCTGCGTCTGGTCGAGCGCAATTATCGGACGCCGGGGCGCGGCGGCGGCGAGATCGACCTCATAGTGCAGGCGCGCGACGGCACCGTGGTCTTCGTCGAGGTGCGCAGCCGTGGCACGCGCGCCTTCGGCGGTGCCGGCGCCAGCATAGGCGCCACCAAGCAGCGGCGCATCGTGTTTGCCGCGCGCCACTACCTGATGCGATGGGCCGCGCCGCCGCCGTGCCGCTTCGACGTGGTGCTGGTCGAGCCTGGCGCCGGGCCTGCCGTGCAGTGGCTGCAGGCCGCCTTTGACGCCGAAGGCGCCTGATCCGTTACCGCTGCAGCACAAATAACGCCTGGCTACGAAAGACTTCAGGGGCGGCAGTTATCATCGGGCCTCCATGCTTGAGCAACGTATCCAACAGCATTTCATCGACAGCGCCGACCTGAAATACCAGGCCGCCCAGGCGCTGAGCCAGCCCATTGCGTCAGCGGTACAGGCCATGCTGGCCTGCGTGACCAGCGGCGGCAAGGTCCTGGCCTGCGGCGCTGGCGCCTCGGCCAGCGACGCCCAGCTCTTCGCCGCCCTGTGCGTGGCCGGTTTCGAGCGCGACCGGCCCGAGCT
>NZ_JTKZ01000945.1:0-5764 GCF_000799035.1 Delftia sp. ZNC0008 | reverse complement strand
ACCACGGCGCGCACGGCCTCGGCTGCGCAGACATCGGCCTCGTTGCCCGTGGACAGCATGTAGCGCCCGCCGATGCCCGCGCGGCGCAGGCCGCCGTAGAGAATGGCCGCGCCCGCACCGCTCTGGCTGACGATGGCCACGGGGCCGTCGGCCGGCGCGTTCTCGTTGATCATGGTCGAGAAGTTGAGGATGGCGCCCGTGGCGAAGTTGGCCACGCCCTGGCAATTGGGGCCGAACAGGCGCAGCCCGCCGCCTGGCGCCCTGCGCGCCCGCGCCACCAGGTCGGCCTGCTGCCGGCGGCCTTCCTCGCCCAGCTCCGCAAAGCCCGAGGAATAGATCACGGCCAGGCGCGCGCCCACGGCCACGCAGTCGTCGATGGCGGCGGCCACGTCCTCGCCGGGCAGGCTGATGACCACGGCGTCGGGCGCCTCGGGCAGCGCGCGCAGCGAGGGGTAGGCGGCCAGGCCCTGGACCTCGGCGCGCTTGGGATTGACGGGCAGGATGCGGCCCGCGAAACCATGGCGCCGCAGGTAGTCGATGGGCCGGCCACCGGCCTTGATGGGGTTGTCGGATGCGCCAAGGATGGCGACGGAGCGGGGGTTCAGTGCTTGCAACAGAGACATGCGTACCTCATCAATCCAAAGACAAGGCTTCGCGCTGGATGACTTGGCCCCAGTCGGCCACTTCCTTGGCGATGCGCTGGCCGAACGGCGCGGGCGGCATCATCACGGGCTCGCCCTGGCTGCTGAGCACGGCGCGGATGCGTGCGTCCTGCAGCACGCCCCTGGAGGCCTCGTAGAGCCGGTTGACGATGGCCGGCGGCGTGCCTGCGGGCGCCAGCAGGCCGGCCCAGAAGGTGACGTCGAAATCGGCATAGCCGGCCTCGGCCATGGTGGGCACCTCGGGCAGCTGCTGCATGCGCCGGGGCGCGGTGACGGCCAGCGCCACGAGCTTGCCGCTGGCGATGTGGGGCAGCGCGCTCCAGGTGTCGAACTGCGTGTCCAGCTCGCCGCTGAGCACGGCCATCTGGGCCTGCGACGCGCTCTTGTAGGGCACATGCGTGGTCTTCACGCCCGTGCGGTTGCTCCAGGCCGCATAGGCCAGGTGGGCGATGTTGCCGGGGCCGGCAGAGCCGTAGCTGAGCTTGTCGGGATGGCCCTTGGCGAAGGCGATCACATCCTTGGCCGAGCGGATCTGGTGCTTCTGCGCCCACTCGGGGTTGACGGTGAGGATGAAGGGCGCATCCAGCACCATGGTGATGGGCGCGAAGTCCTTGGCGCGGTAGGTGATCTTCTTGTAGATCTGGGGGTTGATGGTGATGCTGCTGGAGTTGGTGACCAGCAGGGTGTAGCCGTCGGGCGCGGCGCGCGCCACCTCGCCCACGCCGATGGCGCCGTTGGCGCCGGGCTTGTTCTCCACCACCACGGGCTGGCCCAGCGACTTGCTCAGCGGCTCGGACAGCGCGCGTGCAATGGTGTCGGTGAACGAGCCTGCAGGGAAGCCGACCACGATGCGCACGGGGCGCGTGGGCCACTTGTCCTCCTGGGGGGCCTGGGCCTGGGCCGCCGTCGCGGCGCAGATGGTCAGGCAGGGCGCCAGGCACAGGGCCAGGGCGGTGCGGCGCGAGGGCGCGCGCGGTTGTCTGGTTGCCATTGCTTTGTCTCCTTGGGTTTTTATGCGTTCAGGGCCGCAGGCCGAACTGCGGCGCTCCGGCCTCGCGCAGCGGCGCGGCCAGTTCCACGAATTCGCTGAGCAGGGCGCGCGTGTCGCGCGGATCGATCACCTCGTCGATGCCGAAGGCCTCGGCCGTGCGGAAGGGCGAGGTCAGGCTGCGCACGCGCTGCTCGATCTCAGCGCGCTTTTGCACGGGGTCGTCGGCGCCTTCGATCTCGGCCTTGTAGGCCACCTCCAGCCCGCCCTCGATGGGCAGCGAGCCCCAGTTGGCCGAGGGCCAGGCATAGCGGAAGTTGAAGCGGCCCATGTGCTGGTGGCCGGCCGCCGCCACGCCGTAGGCGCGGCGGATGAGGATGCTGCACCAGGGCACGGTGGCCTGGTAGACGGCGGCCAGGGCGCGCACGCCGTAGCGCATGACGCCGGCCTTCTCGGCCTCCACGCCGATCTGGAAGCCCGCGATGTCCACCAGGTTGACCACGGGCAGGTGGAAGGTCTGGGCCATGTCCACGAAGCGCGTGAACTTCTCGGCCGAGGGGCCGTCCCAGCCGCCGCCGTAGAAGTACGGGTCGCTGGCCACCACGGCCACGGGCCAGCCGTCGATGCGCGCCAGCCCGGTGACGATGGCCCGGCCCCAGTGGCGGCCCGTCTCCAGGAAGGAGCCCTCATCGACCAGGCATTCGACGATGGGCCGGATCTTGTAGACCTTGCGGCCATCGCGCGGAATGGCCGACAGCAGCCATTCGTCGCGCCGCCGCGGATCGTCCTGCGGCGCGGTGCGCGCAGGCAGCTCGTACACCGACGATGGCAGGTAGGACAGGAAGCGGCGCACGCGCTCGAAGGCCTCCTGCTCGGTGGCCACCTCGTCATCGACCACGCCGTTGCGCGTGTGCACCTGGCTGCCGCCCAGCTCGTTCTTGGTCACGTTCTGGCCGATGCGCGCCACCACGGGCGGGCCGGCATTGAACAGCTGGGCGGTCTCCTTGACCATCACCGAGTAGTGGCTGGAGGCCACGCGCGCCGCGCCCATGCCGGCCACCGAGCCCAGGGCCAGCGAGACCACGGGCACGGTGGACAGGTTCTGCACCACCTGGCTCCAGACCTTCATGGTGGGCACGCTGGTGTAGCCCTTGGTCTCGATGTTGCGCACCGAGCCGCCGCCGCCCGTGCCGTCCACCAGGCGCACCATGGGCAGGCGCAGGTCGTGCGCCATCTTCTCGGCAAAGATCAGCTTGTCGCCCACGGCGCCGTCGTTGGCGCCGCCGCGCACCGTGAAATCGTCGCCCACCACGACCACGGGCCGCCCGCCCACGCGCGCCCGGCCCATGATGAGGTTGGAGGGCGTGAAGTCCGTCAGCCTGCCCAGGCTGTCGTACTGGCCCGAGCCGGTGAGCGAGCCCACCTCCACGAAGGACTGCGCGTCCGTGCAGGCATCGATGCGCTCGCGCACCGTGAGCTTGCCCGCGGCCTTGTGCCGCGCCACCTTGTCCTCTCCGCCCAGTTTGGCCGCCAGTGCGCGGCGGTATGCGATCTCGTCCACTTCGGGTTGCCAGCTCATGTCGTCGTGTCTCCTTTTGCCTGTGGAGATGCACAAGGCGTGCCAGAACGCAGTGCGTTGAATTCAAAGGATTTTTTCCACAGTCGATCTCCGTGTGTCCACATCAAGGACAACCTCGAAGACACGGGTTGGGTACTGTCTTCAATGGAGACACCACGGGGACAGGCCCGTGGCCTGCGCGCCGCTAGAGTGCGTTCAATCCCAGCCACTGCCCGCCATGCCCATGCCCAGCTCCCCCGACCACCGATTCGGCGTTCTCGTCTGGCGGCGCGACTCGCCCGAGCCCGTGGCGCGGCTGGGCCTGGCGCAGGAGCCGCTCCTGCATGCAGCCGTCACCGAGGCCCTGGCCCGCGCGCACGGCGACGGGCACAACCCCATCGGCCATGGCCAGTTGCTGCACGTGGAAACACCGGGCCCGCGCGGCACGGTGGCCCGCCATGTGGCCGTGGTGCTGGCCGATGCCGAGGGCGAGGTCGCCCTGCTGCGCCCGGCCGACGAGGCGGCGGCGCTGTTCGACATGGTGGCCAGCGTGCCCTTCGCCTTCGCCATCCTCAACATGTTCCTGACCAACCCGTACCAGGCGATCACGGTGGCCGACCATGAAGGGCTGATGCGCTACATCAGCCCCGTGCACGAGAAGTTCTTCGGCCTGGCGCCCGGCACGGCCGCAGGCCGGCGCGCCGAGGACGTGATCCCCAACTCGCGCCTGCCCCATGTGGCACGCAGCGGCCGCGCCGAGATCGGCGACCTGCAGCAGCTGGGGCCGGGCGTGAGCCGCATCGTCAACCGCGTGCCGGTCTACGAGGGCGGCGCCGTGGTGGGCGCCGTGGGCCAGGTCAGCTTCAGCGGCGTGGAGGCACTCAACCGCATGCAGCAGCGGCTGAACCAGCTGCATGACGAGGTGCAGCACTACAAGCGCGAACTGAGCCAGTTGCGCGGCGGCACGCCCACGGCGCAGATGGTGGGCGCCAGTGCCCCCATGCAAAGGCTTGCACGCGAGATCGACGCCGTGGCGCGGCTGGACGTGCCCGTGCTCATCCTGGGCGAGAGCGGCAGCGGCAAGGAACTGGTGGCCCAAGCCCTGCATGCGCGCGGGCGCGATGCCGAAGCGCCCCTGGTCAGCCTCAACCTCGCGGCCCTGCCGGCCACGCTGATCGAGTCCGAGCTGTTCGGCTACGAGGCCGGCGCCTTCACGGGCGGGCGCAGGCAGGGCCAGCCCGGCAAGCTGGAGCAGGCCGAGGGCGGCACGCTCTTCCTCGACGAAGTGGCCGACATTCCCATGGAGATCCAGGTCAAGCTGCTGCGCGTGCTGGAGGACCGCCAGGTGCAGCGCCTGGGCGCGCACAGCGGCCGGCAGGTGAACTTCCGCATCGTGGCCGCCACGCACCGCGACCTGCGCGGCCTCATCGACAGCGGGCGCTTCCGGCTGGACCTGTTCTACCGCCTCAGCGGCGTGGTGCTGCATGTGCCGGCCCTGCGCCAGCGCCTGGAGGACATCCCGGCCCTGGTGCAGCGCTTTGCCCAGTCGTTCTGCGAGCGCAACGGCATTGCGCTGCCCCGTATCGCGCCCGGCGTCATGCCTTACCTGGCCCGCCAGGCCTGGCCCGGCAATGTGCGCCAGCTGCGCCAGCGCGTGGAAGAGGCCCTGGTGTTCTGCGACGGCCACCTGCTGGGCGTGGACAACTTCGCGCGCCACGAGGACCCGCTGGCCGGCGCACGGCCTTCGCCCGTTGCCGAGCCCGGCCTGCCCGCCACCGGCGCCGTGGCCCCGCTCAAGGACCAGGAGCGCAATGCCATCCTCGACGCCATCGCACGCTGCGGCGGCAACAAGAAGCTGGCCGCGCAGGAGCTGGGCATCTCGCGCTCCTACCTCTACAAGGTGCTGGGCGCGGCATCGCCCGGCTGAGCCTGTCGGGCCGAGGGCAGGGAATTCGAGACAGCGGCTGGCCGCACCGTTGCCATACTAGGCACCCCGTACCCACTGCCGCCCCTGCCGCACCCGGCGCCCCGAATGCAAGACACCCGAGACGCGCTCGAACAGCGCCAGATCCCCATCTACTTCGCCGCCGTGGCCCTGGCCGCGGCCGCCGCCTGGGCGCTGCCCGGCACGGGCGTGCTGGAGCGCGCCATCAACCCCGCGCTGGCGCTGATGCTCTATGTGACCTTCTTGCAGGTGCCCGTGGCCGAGCTGCGGCGCGCCTTCGGCCAGGTGCGCTTCCTGACCGCGCTGATGACGGCCAACTTCATCGTGGTGCCGGTGCTGGTCTGGGCCCTGCTGCAGTTCCTGCCCGCCGACCCCCTGCTGCGCCTGGGCGCGCTGCTGGTGCTGCTGGCGCCCTGCATCGACTACGTGGTCACCTTCTCCCACCTGGGGCGCGCCGATGCGCGCCTGCTGCTGGCGGCCACGCCGGCCCTGCTGATCGCGCAGATGCTGGCCCTGCCCGGCTACCTGGGCCTGTTCCTGGGCGACGATGCGGCGCGGCTCGTGCAGGCAGGGCCTTTCCTGCATGCGTTCGTGTGGCTGATCGCCGTGCC
>NZ_JTKZ01000190.1:0-799 GCF_000799035.1 Delftia sp. ZNC0008 | reverse complement strand
CCGCGTCCTGATCAACCCCGACGCCGTGGCCAACTTCTACCAGGCCACGCTGGAGATCCTCAGCTACGAGGCCGTGCTGCTGACCTACGACGGCCGGCCGCTGGCCAGCACCAATGCGGGCACGGGCGTGCAGGCGACCGCCGTGCTGCAGACACCGCTGTTCCGGCAGTGGCTGCCGCACAGCGAATTCGGCTCCTACATCGGCGCGGGCATGCTCGGCTCCCATGAGATCGTGTCGTTTCGCACCGTGCGCAACTGGCCCCTGCTGCTGGTGGTGGAGGAGCCCTACGCAGCCCTGGTGGCGCGCTGGAGGGATGACGCCTTCGCCTTCTTCGTGGCCGGCGTGGCCCTGCTGGCCCTGGTGCTGGGCCTGAGCTGGTCGGTGCTCAAGACGCGCAGGGAGCAGAAGACGGCACAGCAGGCCATGGAGCAGGCCCAGGCGCGCCTGGCGCGCAGCGAGCACGAGATGGCCGTGCTCATGCGCAGCGTGCAGGAGCTGATCTTTCGCACCGACAGCGAGGGTCTGCTGACCTTCGTGAACGCGCGCTGGGAACAACTGACCGGCCAGCCCAGCTCCGAGGCCGTAGGGCAGCCGCTGGAGAACATCGTGGACGGCCCGTACCGCGCGCAGATCCAGGCCCTGCTCGATCCCCTGGCCCGGCTGGCGCCGCGCAACTGCCAGGCCATGTTCCAGCTGCCGGGCCACCGGGAAATACTCTGCGACATCGCCGTGGTCCCCCTGCTGCGCGACGGCCGGCTCGTGGGCTTCGCGGGCAGCGCCGTGGACGTGACGGCCCGC
>NZ_JTKZ01000020.1:0-11111 GCF_000799035.1 Delftia sp. ZNC0008 | reverse complement strand
CCGCCGCTGCAGGGGCTGCTGCCGGTCGGCGCGCCACGGCGGCTGAACTGGCGGGCGCCTGCGCCCGGGCCGGTGCCAGCGCACTGCCTTCCTGCCCCAGCTTGAACACCGCCACCACCTCGGACAGGCGCCGCGCCTGGTCCTGCATGGCCAGCGCAGCCGCGCTGGATTCCTCGACCAGGGCCGCATTCTGCTGCGTCATCTGGTCGAGCTGGCTCACGGCCTGGTTGACCTGGCCAATGCCGTCGCGCTGCTCGGTGGACGAGGCGGTGATCTCGCCGATGAGGTCGCTGACGCGGCGCACGCTGGAGACGATTTCCTCCATGGAGCGCCCCGCCTGCTCCACCTGCTGCGAGCCCGACTGCACGTTGTCCACGCTGGTGGTGATCAGCAGCTTGATCTCCTTGGCGGCCTCGGCACTGCGCTGCGCCAGCGAACGCACCTCGCCGGCCACCACGGCAAAGCCCCGGCCCTGCTCGCCTGCGCGGGCCGCTTCCACGGCGGCGTTGAGCGCGAGGATGTTGGTCTGGAAGGCAATGCCGTCGATCACGCCGATGATGTCGGCGATCTTGCGGCTGCTGTCCGTGATCTGCTGCATGCTGGTGACCACCTGGGCCACCACGGCGCCACCCTGCTCGGCCGCCTGCGCGGCCGTGGCGGCCAGCTGGTTGGCCTGGCGCGCCGTATCGGCCGACTGGGTGACGGTGGCCGTCAGCTCTTCCATGCTGGCCGCCGTCTCCTCCAGATTCGCCGCCGTCTGCTCGGTACGCGAGGACAGGTCCTGGTTGCCGCTGGCGATCTGGTTGGAGGCCGTGGACACGGACTCCACGCCCGAACGCACCTCGCCCACCACGCCGCGCAGCCGCTGGGCCATGCCGTTGAGCGCCTGCAGCAGATGGCCCAGCTCATCGCCCCGGTTGCTTTGCACCGACCCCGTGAGGTCGCCTGCGGCAATGCCGTCGGCCAGCGCCACGGCCTGATCCAGCGGACGTGTGATGGAACGCATGATGGCCATGCCCATGAACAGGCCCAGGGCCACGATGAGCGCGCTGGCCAGGGCGCCGATCCAGTAGGCCCGGGTGCGGTGGGCGACGCCCTCCTCGCGCGCCAGCTCGCTTTGGCGCTCCTGCTGCTGCACAAAGGCTTCCTGCGCCGTGTTGTAGCGCTCGGCCGCCGGGCGCAGCTGCTTTTCCACGATGTCGAAGGTGGAGGCGAAGTCGCTGGCCTTGCGCGCATCCTGGGCCGCCGAGTTGGCCTTGAGCGTTTCCCGGCGCTCGGCCGCCACGGCCTCCAGCGCCTGCTTGCCCTTGGCATCGAGCTGCAGCTCGCCCACCTGCTTTTGCAGCACGTTGATGCGTTCTATGCCCTTGCTCATCAGCGCGCGCTGCTGCGCGGCCA
This sequence comes from Delftia sp. ZNC0008, assembly GCF_000799035.1. NCBI lineage: Bacteria > Pseudomonadati > Pseudomonadota > Betaproteobacteria > Burkholderiales > Comamonadaceae > Delftia > Delftia sp. ZNC0008. Next base: position 9,713 of record NZ_JTKZ01000020.1, on the reverse strand, counting down.
GCGTCTCGTCGGGCGACATGGCCGCGACGATGGAGCGCTCCACGCTCATCTGAGTCAGATGCCGCCACTCGCGCGCCAGCGTGGCGCCGCGCTGCGCGGTCATCACGTCGGTGTTGATCTTCTCGTTGACTCCGTGCAGATAGAACAGGATGCCGCCGTTGACCGCCAGCATGCTCACCAGCAGTCCCAGCACCAGGGCCCAGAGTTTCTGGGCGACGGTGATTTGATTCAGATTCATGGAAAAACCGATCTTTTTTCTAACAATGCCGGAGCCTGGCCATGGCGCCCCGCCGACCTTCGCTCCGGGCAATCATTCTTGTCCACCCTTGACGGCGCCTGGCTGATCATCGTCATGCCGCTGTCACTATTGAGGGCGGTAAACCCGCACTCAGGGAAGTCCCCAGCCGCAGCGCCAGGCTCGGAAAAGGACCGACACCTACAATGGGCCGGTGCCCAAGTCCTATCTGAATGCCGATCTGCACAGCCACTCCGTGGTCTCGGATGGAACGCTGACGCCTGAACAACTGGCCGAACGTGCCGCAGCCCGCGGCGTGCAGCTGTGGGCGCTGACCGACCACGACGAGGTCGGCGGCCAGCACCGCGCAGCCGCCGCAGCGCGCGCCTGCGGCCTGGACTACCTGACGGGCGCAGAGATCTCGGTGAGCTTTGCAGGCACCACGGTGCACATCGTGGGCCTGGGCTTTGACGCAGACGACCCGGCCCTGGTCGAAGGCCTGCATGCCACGCGCGACGGACGCGGTCCCCGCGCCCGCGAGATGGCCCGCCAGCTGGAGCTGGCCGGCATTGAAGGCAGCTACGAAGGCGCGCTGCGCTTTGCCGGCAATCCCGCGCTGATCTCGCGCACGCATTTCGCGCGCTTTCTCGTGGAATCCGGCCGCTGCCGCGACACCGGCGAGGTGTTCCGCCACTACCTGACCGAAGGCCATCCCGGCTACGTGCCCCATACCTGGGCGCGCCTGGCCGACGCCGTGCGCTGGATCACGCAGGCCGGCGGCGTGGCGGTGATCGCCCACCCGGCCCGCTATGCGCTGACGGCCAACGAGGAGTACGCGCTGTTTTCCGAATTCAAGGCCCATGGGGGCCAGGGCGTGGAGGTCGTCACCGGCAGCCACCGCCCCAGCGAGTACGCCGTCTATGCCGACATGGCCCGCGAGTTCGGCCTGGCCGCCTCGCGCGGCAGCGACTTCCACAGCCCCGAGGAGTCGCATACCGACCTGGGCGACCTGCCCTACCTGCCGGGCCAGCTGACGCCGGTATGGGAACTGCTGGGCGAGCGCATTCAGCCGGCCTGAGCCCTTCCCGCAAACAACGCACACCATGGTCCTACGCTTCGAAGCCCACCCCGACAATCCCCAACCCCGTCTCATCAAGCAGGCCGCCGACATGCTGCGCCAGGGCGCCATCCTGGCCATTCCAACGGACTCCAGCTATGCCCTGGTCTGCCATCTGGACGACCGCCCTGCGGTGGAGCGGCTTCGCCGCATCCGCCAGATCAACGACAAGCACCACCTCACGCTGCTGTGCCGCGACCTGTCGGAGCTGTCCAGCCATGCGCGCGTGGACAACCGCCAGTACCGGCTGTTGAAGCTGGCCACACCGGGGCCGTACACCTTCATCCTGGAAGCCTCCAAGGAAGTGCCCAAGCGCCTGAGCCACCCCTCGCGCAAGACCATCGGCCTGCGCGTGCCGGACCGCAAGGGCACGCAGCTGCTGCTGGAGCAGCTGGGCGAGCCGCTGATCGCCACCACGCTGATCCCGCCCGGAGAGACCGAGGCCCTGCATGACGCGGATGCCATCCTGGAGCGCTTTCCCCACGAGCTCGATGCCATCGTCGATGCAGGTGCCTGCCCCTCGGAGCCGACCACGGTGATCGACCTGGTGCCCATGGCCCTGGGCAATCCGCCCACCGTGGTGCGGCAAGGCCGGGGCAGCCTGGAGGCCCTGGGCCTGGAAATGACCTGAATCCCCCCCCCGCACAAGCATCAACGCCGGGCATGCCCGGCGTCTGTTTTTGCAGCTTGATCCTGAAAGGCGTTCAGTGCTGTGCCCACTCCAGGGGCCGGGGTGCAGCAGCCGACACGCGCTGCAACGGCCTCGTCACAGCGGCGGACAAGGCTGCGGCGGGAGCCATCGACGGCTTCTGCGGCTGCACCCGCACGCCAGCGCCAGCATCCTGCGGCTCGTCATCGAGCTTGAAGGCACCCACGGCCTGCTCCAGCTCCTGGGCGCGCTCGCTCAGCGCTGAGGCCGCACGCGAGGCCTGATGCACCAGGGCCGCGTTCTCCTGGGTGGCGCTGTCCATGTGGCCCACGGCGGCGTTGACCTGGGCAATGCCTTCGCTTTGCTCGCGCAGGGCCTGCGAGATTTCGCCGAGCAGGCCCGAGACCTGGCCCACGGCGCCGACAATCTCCTGCATGGTGGCGCCCGCCTGGTTGACCAGGCCCGCGCCGCTTTCCACCTGGCGCACGCTGGTGGTGATCAGTTCCTTGATCTGCTTGGCAGCCTCGGCCGAACGGCCGGCCAGGCTGCGCACCTCGCTGGCCACCACGGCGAAGCCCCGACCCTGTTCGCCCGCGCGTGCCGCCTCCACGGCCGCGTTCAGCGCAAGGATATTGGTCTGGAAGGCAATGCCTTCGATGACCTGGATGATGTCCACGATCTTGCGCGAGCTGCCGCTGATGGCCTCCATGGTCTGCACCACCTCGCCCACCACGGCCCCCCCGCGCCTGGCCGTGGACGATGCATCGACGGCCAGGCCGCTGGCCGAATGCGCGCGCTCCGCGTTCTGGCGCACGGTGGCCGTGAGTTGCTCCATGCTGGCCGCCGTCTGGGCCAGCGCCGAGACCTGGGCCTCGGTGCGGCGCGACAGGTCGGTGTTGCCGGCGTCGATCTCACCGGCCGACAGGCCGATGGAATCCGTGGACTGCTTGATGCGGCCGACCAGCTCGGTCAGCGTGTCTTCCATGGTGCCCAGCGCGCCCAGCAGGCGGCCGAAGTCGCCCTGCAGCTCGGTCGAAAACTCCTGACTCAGGTCGCCGGCGGCCACCGTTTCGGCAATCAGGATGGCCTGGCCCAGCGGCTGCACGATGCCGCGCCGCAGGCTGAACCAGGCCACCAGGGCCAGTGTGCAGACGGCCGCCCCCAGGCCCAGCACCCACCAGCGCGTGTGCACCAGCGCCTGCTCGGCCACCGTGGTCGCCCCGCCGGCCGCCAGCGCCTGCTCGGCCTGCCCCAGCGAGAGCACCGTGACCGCCATCATCGTGAACACCAGCAGATTGATACCGCCGAACGCAATCACCAGCCGCCAGCCTATCGGCAGCCTGCCCAAGCCCAGTACGCCCACGTGCCACCTCTTGTCCATATGGCCCGAGGGCCTTGGTGAAAAACCTGTTGATTCGCCCATCGCATTGCTGTTTCATTTTGCAACATAGAGGCGGCTGTTGCCAATCCGCGGGAAACCACCATATCCGGTCGGCCGCAGCGCTGCGCACGGGCTCTGGCGGTGCCCAGCGGCAAGGGTGGCCGCCGTCTGAGACAATGCCCGCCGTGGACATCTCCAACCTCATCCAGACCGTACTCATCTATGCCCTGCCCGTGCTCTTCGCGATCACGGTGCACGAGGCTGCCCACGGCTATGCCGCACGCCACTTCGGCGACAACACGGCCGCCATGATGGGACGCATCACGCTCAACCCCATCAAGCACATCGACCCCATCGGCACCATCCTGATGCCGCTGCTGCTGTATTTCGCCACCTCGGGCGCCTTCCTGTTCGGCTACGCCAAGCCCGTGCCCGTGCGCTTCGACCAGTTGCGCAACCCCAAGCGCGACATGATCTGGGTGGCCCTGGCGGGCCCGGCCTCCAATTTCGTGCAGGCGCTGATGTGGGGCGTGCTGCTCGTGGTTCTGGTCGGATCGGGAGTGGGCGAGCGCTTCTTCATTGAAATGTGCCGCGCCGGCATCCTGGTCAATCTGGTGATGTGGGCCTTCAACCTCTTCCCGCTGCCGCCGCTGGACGGCGGGCGCATCCTCGTCGGCCTGCTGCCCTGGCGCCAGGCGCAATGGGTGGCGCGGATCGAACCCTGGGGATTCTTCATCGTCATGGGACTGGTCATCGCCGGCGTGGTCGGCAGCCTGTGGCTGCGGCCGCTGATGGATCTCGGCTATGCCGTGATCGATCTCGCGTTGACGCCGCTGATCGCGCTGCTGCGCTGAACGCGCGGCAGACCCGCCCAGCCTGCCCGTCAGATTCCCTTCTTTTCTCTCTATTGCCTGTCGCAGTCTCCCGTCATGAGCACTATCCGTTTCCTCACCGGCATCACTCCCAGCGGAACCCCGCACCTCGGCAACTATGCCGGCATGCTGCGCCCGGCCATCGCGGCCAGCCGCTCGCGCGAGGTGGAGAACTTCTACTTCCTGGCCGACTACCACGCACTGATCAAGTGCCAGGACCCGGCGCGCGTGCAGCGCTCCACCATCGAGATCGCGGCCAGCTGGCTGGCGGCGGGGCTGGACCCCGAGCATGTGACCTTCTACCGCCAGTCCGACATCCCCGAGATCCCCGAGCTGTGCTGGCTGCTGACCTGCGTGACCGGCAAGGGCCTGCTCAACCGCGCCCACGCCTACAAGGCGGCCGTGGACAAGAACCACGCGGACGGCGCCGAGACCGATGACGGCGTGACTGCCGGCCTGTTCATGTACCCCGTGCTGATGGCTGCCGACATCCTGGCCTTCAACGCCCACAAGGTGCCCGTGGGCCGCGACCAGGTCCAGCACATCGAGATGGCGCGCGACATGGCCTCCAGCTTCAACCACATCTATGGCGGCGAGTTCTTCACGCTGCCCGAGGCACAGGTCGAGGACAACGTGGCCACGCTGCCCGGCCTGGACGGCCGCAAGATGAGCAAGAGCTACAACAACACCATCCCGCTGTTCTCCACGCGCGAGCAGCTGCGCAAGCTCATCGGCAGCATCACCACCGATTCGCGCACGCCCGGCGAGCCCAAGGAAGTCGAGGGCTCGGCCCTGTTCCAGATCTACCAGGGCTTTGCCAGCGAGGAAGAAACCGAGGCGCTGCGCCGCCAGTACGCCGAAGGCATTGCCTGGGGCGACGCCAAGCAGCAGCTGTTCGAGCGCATCGACCGCGAGCTGGCCCCCATGCGCGAACGCTACGAGCACCTGGTGGCCCATCCGGGCGAACTGGAGGACATCCTGCAGGCCGGCGCCACCAAGGCCCGACGCGAGACCCTGCCCCTGATCCGAGAACTGCGCTCGGCCGTCGGCCTGCGCAGCCTGGCCCAGGCCCCCGTGGCCGCCAAGGCCAAGGCCGCGAAGCAGGCCCTGCCCCAGTTCAAGCAATACCGCGAAGCCGACGGCAAGTTCTACTTCAAGCTCGTGGCTGCCGACGGCCAGCTGCTGCTGCAAAGCCTGGGCTTCGACGCCCCCAAGGAAGCCGGCCAGGCCATCGGCCAACTGCAAAGGGAAGGCGAGGCGGCCCTGTCCGCACTGCAGTCCCGGCTGCAGCCCGCCGACGCGCAGTTGGTGCTGGCCGCCCTGCAGCAACTGCGCGATGCTTCGGAGTAAGGGTAAGCTTCGCTTGAGAAACCGCATATTTGCGGGCAGTCTTGCCCGCAAGCCCTGCGCCCGGGATTCTGGCGCTTGCGTGAAAGGACATTGGGATGCGTATCGCTGCTCTGGACGATGATCCGCTGCAACTGGAGATGCTGCGTCAGGTTGCGCTGGAGACGGGCCACAGCTGCCACACCTACCAGACGGGCTCGGCCCTGCAGTTGGAACTGCGCCGCGAGAGCTTCGACCTTCTGATCGTGGACTGGCACCTTCCGGACATGGAAGGAACGGACCTGGTGCGGTGGACGCGCGGCCATGTGAGCCGCGAGCTGCCCATCCTCATCATCACCCACCGCAGCGAAGAGGCCGACATCGTCGAAGGCCTGTCCTGCGGCGCAGACGATTTCATGGTCAAGCCCGTGCGCCACGGCGAGCTGCGCGCGCGCATGGCCGCCCTGCTGCGCCGCGCCTATCCGGTGAATACGCAAAGCGTGCTGGAGTTCGGCCCCTTCCGATTCCTCACCACCACCAACAGCCTGGAAATGAATGGCCAGCCCATCGAGGTGACGCACCGCGAGTACACGCTGGCCCTGACGCTGTTCCAGAACCAGGGCCGCCTGCTGTCGCGCGAACACCTGCGCGAAGCCGTGTGGGGCCACAACGCCGAAGTGCAGTCACGCTCGCTGGACACACATATCTCGCGCCTGCGCGCGCTGCTGAACCTGCGCGCCGGTCAGCCCTACGCCATCAGCGCCGTGTACGGCTACGGCTACCGCCTGGACGTGCCTGACGAGGCATTGCAGGCGGCACCTCAAACACCATGAACAGACTTTTGCTCGCCGCCAGCCTGCGCGGGCCCGTCGCGCGGGCCTGCCTGCTGGCAAGCCTGGCCCTGCTGGGCGCTGCCGCCACACAGGCCCAGATCAAACCCGCCGCCAGCGGCGGCGACATGCTCGCCCACCGCGTGGCCACAGGCGACACCCTGGAACAGCTGGCCAGCCGCTACCTGGGCGATGCACGCCAGTGGACCCAGCTGCAGCAGCACAACGGCGTGGCCAACCCGTACCGTCTGCGGCCCGGCTCCGTGCTGGAGATTCCCGTGCGCCTGCTGCGCGCCGCCGTGGCCTCCGTGGAATTCGTGCAGGGCGATGCGCGCAGCACACGCGCGCTCGACCATCTGGCCGACACGCAAGGCGGCTCGGCCGAAGACGCAGGCCAGGTCCTGCGCAAGGGACAGACGCTGCAGGAAGGCGATCGACTGCAGCTTGCGCCGGACGCCTTTGTGGCCGTGCGCCTGGCCGACGGCTCTTTGGTGCGCGTGCAGTCGCAGTCCGATGTCCTGCTGCGCCAGATGCGCCGCAAGGGCCGGGCCGGCAGCCTGCAGTCCGTGATCGACCTGCGAGAAGGCAGCGTGGAGGCCTCGGTCCCCCCCGAGCAGGGCAATGCCCAGCGCCGCTTCGAAGTGCGCACGCCTGCGGCATCGACCAGCGTGCGCGGCACGCGTTTCCTGGTGCAGACCGATGCGGCAGGCAGGACAGCGGCCGCCGTCGACGAAGGCACGGTCGCCGTGGGCTCTGACGCCTCTGGCGCACCTTCCGGAGATGCGCTGCTGCACCCCGGCCAGGGCGTGGCCGTGACGGCAGACGGCCGCGTCGGCCAACCCCGCCCCATGCTGGGTGCGCCCGACATCACCGCCTGGCCCGCCTTGGCGGAAGACGCCAACTGGATCAGCCTGCCCCTGCCGGCCTTGCCCGGCGCCGTGCGTTACCAGCTGCAGCTGTCGCGCGACGCAGACATGACCCAGGTGCTGCGCAGCGCCAGCTTCCAGGCCACGGCCTCACCGCTGCGCCTGGCAGGCGTGGACGATGGCGACTATGTACTGTCCCTGCGCGGCATCGACGCCCAGGGCATTCCGGGTGCAGCCAGCCGGCGCGCCCTGCGCGTCAAGGCCCATCCCGTGCCGCCGCTGTACGAATCACCGCAGGCCGACGCCACCGTGGGCCTGGGCCGCGCCGGCCTGCAGTGCACCAAGGTGGTGGGCGCCGTGCGCTACCGCATCCAGGTCGTTTCTGCCGATGCCCAGGCCGGCTTTGCCGAACCCGCCATCGACGCGCGCGACCTGAACGACTGCACATTGCCCGCAGCCGCGCTGGCCCGGCTGCCGGCCGGCCGCTATCTTTGGCGCGCCGCCAGCATCCGCACACTGGCCGACGGCAAGCCCGACCAGGGCCCGTTCGCCGCAGCCCAGGCCATGCAGCTGGCGGCCGTGCCGCCCCAGCCCTCGGCCAGCGCGCTGCAGATGGGCGACGGCCCCGCCGAGGGCAGCCGCCAGATCCGCTGGAGTGGCGAGCCCGGCCAGTGCTACCACGTGATGGTGGCGCGCGACCAGGAGTTCACCGCGCCGCTGGTTGACCTCTGGACCGACCAGCCGCAATGGAGCACCGAGGACCTGCCCGCAGGCAGCTACTACCTGCGGCTGCAGATCGAGGACGCCAACGGCCTGCGCAGCGATTTCTCGGCCGCACGCCAGTTCCGCACCGGCAGCTGGATCGTCGATGCCAGCGGCGAGATGATGCAATCGGGCAGCGGAGAGCGCCTGCAGCGCCAGTAACCGCACCCGTTCAATCCTTGACCGCGCTTGTCCACCCTGCCGCCTTCGCCTGACAGTCCCGCCACGCCGGCGCAGCAGGTGCAGCCGGCGCCCGCGCGTGGCCGGGGGCTGCGGCGGGACTGGCTGCTGCTGGCGGCGGGACTGCTGTCCCTGGTGTTCTGGCTCAGCGGTGACGGGCAGCTGGAGCGCATCAACGGACTGGTGCAGGACACGGCCAGCTGGCTGCACCGCCCCAAGGCATCTCAGGACATCGTCATCGTGGCCATCGACGATGCCAGCATCGACGCCATAGGCCGCTGGCCCTGGAGGCGTGCCCTGCACGCGGGCCTGCTGGAGCGCATCAGCCAGGCCCCGCCGCGCGCCATCGGCCTGGACGTGATGCTCAGCGAAGAAGATCTGGACTATCCCGGCGATGACCTGCTGCTGGCGCGCGTCCTGCAGCGCAGCGGCCGCACCGCCTTGCCCGTGGCGCCGGGCACGGATCCGCTGCCGGCCTTTGCACAGGCTGCGGCAGCGCTGGGCCACACCCAGCTGCCCGTGGATTCCGACGGCGCCGTGCGCAGCTTCCATGCCATTGAAGGCAGCGCGCAGCAGCCCTGGTGGCACATGGCGCTGGCCCTGCACTGCGTGGGCCAGCACGGCCGCGCATGCGCCCGCCCCGAACCCGTGCCGCCGCTGGACCCCGGCACACCCGCATGGCAGCGCCGCCAGCGGGAGATCATTGCCTTCGCACAGGCCAGGCCCGAGCAGGGCGCGCGTGACCGCTCGCCCTTCACCACCTATTCGTACATCGACGTGCTGCGCGGCCGCATTCCTGCTGCGGCATTTCGCGGCAAATACGTGCTCATAGGAACGACGGCCGCCGGACTGGGAGCGCAGTTCACCGCACCGCTGGGTGCCAGCGCGCGCCCCATCTCCAGCGTGGAAATGCTGGCCCATGTGCTCAACGGCAGCCTGCAGGGCTCGCACGTACACCGCGCTTCGGCGGGGCTGGACCGTGCGCTCAACACCGCAGCCGTGCTGCTGGCCCTGCTGGCCCTGGCCTGGCTGGGCCCTTCGGGCGGCATGCTGGCCTGCGCGCTGCTGGCCCTGGCCTGCCTGTCGCTGGCCGGGCTGGCACCACGCATCTGGCAGGTGCAGACGGCCCCTGCCGCAGCCCTGCTGGGCCTGGCCCTGGCCTATCCGCTGTGGAGCTGGCTGCGCCTGCGCGCCGCCGCCCGCTTTCTGGCACTGGAACTGCGAGACCTGCAGGGCCAGGGCCTGCCCACCGCGCTGCGCCTGGGCGGCGACCTGCTGGACCAGCGCATTGCCGCCGTCGAGCAGGCTTCGCGGCAACTACGCGCCCTGCATCATTTCGTCAGCGAAAGCCTGCGCCAGCTGCCCTCGCCCACCTTTGTCTGCGACCGCCAGGGCCATGTGCTGCTGGCCAATGCCGCGGCCCATGCCTATGCGCGCAGCCTGGATCACGACCTGCGCGCTGGCGACTCCCTTCCCAGGCTGCTCGATGACGCGG
>NZ_JTKZ01000840.1:0-2054 GCF_000799035.1 Delftia sp. ZNC0008 | reverse complement strand
CTCGTCGGACGCCGGCTGGGCGTCCTGGTCCTTGGAGATATCACTACCCGTCATGGCTTTCCTTCTTCGGCCTGCAGTGCAGCGCCGTCCGTATCCGTTGTGTCTGTCGTATCCGCGGTGTCCGCTTTTTCCGCTGTGTCTGCGGTCTGCGCAGCTTCTGCGGCACTCGCGGCATCTGTCCCATCCGGTGTCTCAGCCTCGCCCGAGGGCGCCTCTGGCAAGAGAGCGGCAAGGGCGTCGTCTTCACCATCCTCGACCAGCTCCTGCAGCTCCGTCTCATCGGCCTGCAACGGCACCTGATCCAGCAATTCCTCGCCCACGTCCTGCGCGCCGATGACTGGCGGCACTTCGTCGGGACCCCAGCCTTCGGTCGGCGGGGCGTCACCGGCTGGCACACTCTCTTGCACCTCAGGCTCGCCCGACTCCTCCAGCGCCTTGAACAGGCTTTGCTGGGATTCGGGCTCCTCAAGCATGGGCAACTGGTCCAGCGACTGCAGGCCCAGGTCGTCCAGAAACTGGCGCGTGGTGGCAAACAAAGAGGGCCGGCCCACGGTTTCCCGGTGGCCAATCACCTCGATCCAGCCCCGGTCTTCCAGTTGCTTGATCAGCAGGCTGTTGACCGTCACACCACGTATGTCCTCGATATCACCGCGCGTCACCGGCTGACGGTAGGCGATGATGGCCAGCGTCTCCAGGGTCGCACGGGTGTAGCGTGGCGGCTTTTCGGGATGCAGCCGGTCCAGGTACACCCGCATCTCGGGCCGGCTCTGGAAGCGCCACCCGGACGCCACCTGTACCAGCTCCACGCCCTTTTGCGCCCAGTCCTTCTGCAGGTCCAGCAGCAGGTCCTTCAGCGTGTCGGAGCCCAGCACGTCATCGAACAGCGAGCGCAGCTCACGCAGCGTGACAGGCTGCGGCGCGCAGATCAATGCAGTTTCCAGGACCCGCTTGGCATCTACCGTATTCATGGCTCAGCGTCTCGGGAACAAAGGCGCGCGTGCCACCAGGGGTGGCAGCCAGGGTGCGCCGAATCAAAGAAGAGGAAGCAAGCGCTCCACAGATGCCATGCGAGAGATGGTCAGAGGCTTTCGGCGGGATTGTAGCTCAGCCCCCAATTTTCCAGCGCCTGCGCCATGTCGGCGGGCAGCGGCGCATGCAGCACCAGGGCCTGGCCCGTCATGGGATGGGTGAAGGCCAGCCGGAAGGCGTGCAGGGCCTGGCGCGTCATGCCGCCAGCGTCCTTGCCGCCGTAGACGGCATCGGCCACCAGCGGATGACCCAGAGAGGCCATGTGCACGCGGATCTGGTGGGTGCGGCCCGTATGCAGCGTGCAGCGCACCAGGCTGACCTCGTCGTTGCCGGCCAGCAGGTCGATGTCGGTGCGCGCGGTCTTGCCCGCATGCTGGGCCAGGTCGACCACGGCCATGCGCAGGCGGTTGCGCGGATCGCGGCCGATGGGCGCATCGACCTCGCGGTGCTTGCGCGGGCCCCAGGCCTTGTGGGCCAGCGCCAGGTACTGCCGGCTGACATCGCGTGCGGCGATCATGGCCACCAGCGCATCCATGGCGGCGCGGCTGCGCGCCACGACCATGAGGCCGCTGGTGTCCTTGTCCAGGCGATGGACGATGCCGGCGCGCGGCACCTCGCGCGCCTTGGGGTCGCGCCCCAGCAGGCCGTTGAGCAGGGTTCCCGTCCAGTTGCCGGGCGCCGGGTGCACGACCAGGCCAGCCGGCTTGTTGACGACTAGCAGGTGCTCGTCCTCATGCACCACGTCCAGCGCCATGTCCTCGGGCTGGAAGGCCATGCTCTGCTGCGTGGGCCACATCTCCAGCACCATGCGGTCGCCGGCCGCGACCTTGGCGGAAGGCTTGCCCAGCACACGCCCGTTGAGGGTGACCGCGCCCTGCGCAAGCAGCTGCTGCAGATAGCTGCGCGAGAACTCGGCCACGCATTCGGCCAGCACCTTGTCGGCGCGCAGGCCGTGCTGGGCGGGCGGCACGGTGATTTCGCGCAGCTCGGCGGTGGTGGCCTCGACCTCGCCACCTTCGGCGTCG
>NZ_JTKZ01000017.1:0-2125 GCF_000799035.1 Delftia sp. ZNC0008 | reverse complement strand
GACGCCGTGCGCGAGGCGCGCGCCGCCTTCGAGGGCCGCCGGCGCCTGCTCGAAGTCGGCCGCGGCAGCCTGGCCCAGGTGCTGGACGCCCAGCTGGACATGCAGCGCCTGCTGCTGGACGAGGCCGACGCCATCTACGACCAGCGCATCAACGAACTGCGCCTGGCGCGCACCACCGGCCGCCTGCTGCCGCAGGACCCACCCGACCAATGGCTGAACGCTCTGTTCAGCACGCAAAAACCCATTCCAGCAGGTGGCGGCACGCCGGACCCCTCGCCCGGCACGGTGCCCGGCATGGCTCCCGGCCAGGCCCCCTCGCGCACCCGCCCCGACCCCATGGACGCTGCCGTGGCCACCCTGTCCGCCAGCGCCATGCCCCAACGAATCCAGCTGCGCCTTGAGCAGCAGTTGCGCCCCATTTCAGACGCTTTTCAAACCACCGCCGCGCGACAGCAGTGGTGAAGTGGGAAGCAGGGGTTCCCGTGCAGCGGCCGGCTTGGGCCCATCGCCAGCCGCTGCCATCGACAACGATGGGCTTTTGCAACCGAAAGGACGATGCCATGACCGACATCATCAAGAACTTCTGGAAAGACGAGGAAGGCGCCACCGCCATCGAGTACGGCTTGATCGCCGGCCTCATCGCCGTGGGGATCGTGGTGGGCGCCACTGCGCTGGGCACCAATCTGAACGGCCTGTTCACACGGATCGCCACCAAGCTCACCGGCTTCACGCCCTGAGCGCCGGCTCCGGCGCGATCCGAGTGGGCCCGCAAGGGGGCGGCCCGATGCGCGATCGCCATGCCGGCCACCGGCCCCGAGGCAACTTGCAAACCGAAAGGACCATGACATGACCGAAACGATCAAGAACTTCTGGAAAGACGAGGAAGGCGCCACCGCCATCGAGTACGGACTGATTGCCGGGCTGATTGCCGTGGGCATCGTCGTGGGCGCCACCGCGCTGGGCACCGATCTGAACGGACTGTTCAACCGGTTGGCCACCAAGCTCACAGGTCTTGCGCCCTGAAGATGGAGCCGACCTCGCTATGGCTATGCGTCTGCATCACATGGCTCGCAACGATTGCGGCCATGGATCTGCGCATCCGCCGCGTGCGCAACTGGATGGTGCTGCTCGGCCTGGCCACAGGCGCTGGCGCACTGGCCAGTGGGGCCCAGCCGTTCCAGGTCTCGGCCTGGAACGCGCTGGCCGGCATGCTGGCGGGGTTTGCCGTACTGCTTCCTTTCTATGCACTGCGCTGGATGGGAGCGGGCGACGTCAAGTTCGGCGCGGTCGCGGGACTGTGGTTCGGGTGGGGCTTCGACCTGCTGCTGATCTGGACCGGCGGCAGCCTGCTGGCCGGCCTGCACGGTGTACTGGTTCTGTCGCTGCGCCACCTTCGGGACAGCCCCACCGGGCTGTGGCTGCAGGCACGGCTGCCCCTGTCCAGCGCGGCCCTGTCCTGGACTGCCCGCCTGGCGCCCCTTGGCGCGACGCCCCGGCCCGCAGGCGCCACCGATGGACCGCGCCAGCCCCAGCGCTCCATCCCCTATGCCGGCTACATGGCCATTGCGGCCATCGCCCTGGCCTGGCGCCACAGCCAGCCACTTGTCTGAACCGGAGATGCCCATGCCTGTCACCTGCCTGCCTCCACGCCGTCCATGGACCGGCTCCGCCACACGCCATGGCCGTGCGTTGCCTGGACGCTTTCCTGCCCTGGAGGAGCTTCTCCGCCATGGCAGGAAAGCGCCAGGGCAGCCCCCGGCCCTGAACACCGTCGCAACGCCCTTGCACCAGGAGTCCCAGCCATGAACCTCACCAAGATTCTTGCCGGACTGCTGGTGGGGCTTGCCATCGTGCTTGCGGGCCTTGCCTGGATGCTGGGCAGCCAGCCCGCACGCCCCGTGGCTGCCCCCTCCCCCGCGGCCTCGTCGCAGCCGGCCCCCGAACCGGCCCAGCTGCACGCCGTCGTGGTCGTGGCCCAGGCCATTGCCGCAGGCCAGCGCATCGGCAGCGACGATGTGAAGCTGGCCCAGCTGCCTGCCCCCGTGCCGGGCAGCTTTGCCGCAACCGACGACGTGCTGGGCCGCACCACGCTGATGCCGCTCACACCGGGCACCCCGCTACGCGG
>NZ_JTKZ01000635.1:0-1021 GCF_000799035.1 Delftia sp. ZNC0008 | reverse complement strand
GAAGCCCGACTCTTGCATCTGCATGAAGGACTCCAGCATGCCCGCCGTGAGCCGCACGCTGACCTTGGCACCAGCAGGCCAAGCCATGGGGCCGCCGGCATCCCATGGCAACTCGATCCCGCGATCTACCACAAGATTCACGCCGTCGATCTGGCGGATCCGCACCACCTCCCACTGTCCGGGCATGGTGGCGTCCGTGATGGTCGCGCGCAGGGAGCGCGTCCCGCTGGGGTTGGCAAAGCCGTCCAGGCCCGCGCCCGTGGTCACGATCGTGCCGTACCCCGGATCACCGCTGTCGTTGGTCAGGGCCGAAGCCAGCACGGTCTCGGCGTTGTTGGAGAACAGGTCCATGGCCCTGCCTCCTTACGCCGGCACCAGCGAGAAGATGCGCGCGGTTCCACCAGACCACCCCAGCACCAGGCCGCCACCATTGGTTGCAAGCGGCAGGCCCAGCACATCCGTCACGCGCGCGATCAGCGGCGACGTGGCCGGCGTGCCCGTGTCCTTGTAGAGCACCACGCTGCCGATGGTGGAGCCGGTGGGTAGCGCGCCGAAGTTGACGGAGAAAGCGTCGAACACACCGCCCGCGACGGACTTGCCGGCAAGCGCCTGGGCCGCGCCGATCACGGCACCCACGTCCGGCAGGAACTCGTGGGCAGCGTCGTAGACGTAGGAGCTGGGCAACAGCGCCACCTTGATGTCGTCTGCAGAGAAGTTGATGGAGCCCGCCCACATCTTCTCCGCGCCCTTCGGGTAGATCGGCAGGTTGATGCGCGCGATCTTTTTGACGCCGTTGTCCCAGGGAATGGTCACGGCGCCGCCGTTGGTGGACATGGGCAGCCCGGTCACGGTGTCGAAGAAGAACAGCACGGGAGACGTGGAAGTGTTGCCCGTGTCCTTGAAGATCACGACCGAACCGATGGTCGAGCCCGGTGCCAGGGCGCCGAAGTCCAGGTCGTCCGCGTCCAGCACGCCGCCGGTGATCGTCTTGTTGAGCAGGGGCTGGGCCGTGCCGATGATC
>NZ_JTKZ01000879.1:0-5782 GCF_000799035.1 Delftia sp. ZNC0008 | reverse complement strand
CGGCCGGCGCGCACTGCCGCGCGGCCCGGCGATGCGCCGCTGCCATTCAAGGACGAAGACGAAGAAGACGGGTACGAAGAACACCGCCAGCACCGTGCCGCTGACCATGCCGCCGAACACGCCCGTGCCGATGGCGTGCTGGGTCTCGGCGCTGGCGCCCGATGCCAGCATCAGCGGCACCACGCCCAGCGCAAAGGCCAGCGAGGTCATGAGGATGGGCCGCAGCCGCAGGCGCGCGGCCTTGATGGCGGCCTCGCGCAGGTCCTGGCCTTCCTCGCGCAGCTGCTTGGCGAATTCCACGATCAGGATGGCGTTCTTGGCCGACAGGCCGATGATGGTGATCAGGCCCACCTTGAAGAACACGTCGTTGGGCATGCCGCGCAGCAGCACGGCGGCCACCGCGCCCAGCAGGCCCAGGGGCACGACCAGCATCACCGACAGCGGGATGGACCAGCTCTCGTACAGCGCGGCCAGCACCAGGAAGACCACCAGCATGGACAGGGCCATGAGCAGGGGCGCCTGCGCGGCCGACTGGCGCTCCTGCAGCGACTGGCCGGTCCAGGCCACGGAAAAGCCGGGCGGCAACTGGGCCACCAGCCGCTCCATCTCGGCCATGGCCGCGCCGCTGGATGTGCCGGGCGCAGGCGTGCCCGAGATGCGCGACGCCAGGAAGCCCTGGTAGCGCACCAGCTGCAGCGGCGTCTCGGACCACACGGGCGTGGCGAACTCGGCCAGCGGCACCATGCCGCCCGCAGCGTTGCGCACGTTCAGCCGGAGCACATCATCGATCTGCATGCGCGCGGGCGCGTCGGCCTGCACGATGACCTGCTGCATGCGCCCGGCGTTGGGGAAGTCGTTGACGTACAGCGAGCCCATGGCCGTGGACAGCGTCTCGCTGATGGCGGCAAAGCCCACGCCCAGGGCCTGGGCCTTCTGGCGGTCGATCTCCAGCCGCACGCTGGTGCCCGAAGGCAGGCTGTCCTGGTAGGCCGAGCCCAGCACGCTGCTGCTGCCGGCCAGCGCCAGCAACTGGTCGGTGGCCGACTTGAGCGCGGCATGGCCCTGGCCCGTGCGGTCCTGCAGGTACATGGTGAAGCCCGAGGAAGTGCCCAGCTCATCGATGGCCGGGGGCTGCAGCACCATGATGGCGCCCTCGGGCGCGTGTTCCATGGCCTTTTGCGCGAGCGAGACTTCCTCGCCGGCCGTGGCGCCGTTGCGCTGGTCCCAGTCCTTGAGCGTGGTGAAGGCCATGGCCGCGTTCGGGCCCGAGCCCGCGAAGCTGAAGCCCAGCACCGAGATGCTGGAGGCGATGCCGGGGCGCTGCGCCACATGCTCCTCATAGCGCTTGACCACGTCCAGCGTGCGCTCGGCCGTGGCATCGGCCGGCAGCTGGATAGAGGTCATGAAGTAGCCCTGGTCCTCCTCGGGCAGGAAAGCCGAGGGCAGCTGGCGCAGCGCAAACACCAGGATGGCCACGATGGCCGCGAACAGCAGCATCATGCGGCCCGTGCGCCGCACCAGGCCCGTGACATGGGCCTCGTAGCGGTTCGTCAGCCGCTCGAAGCCGCGGTTGAACCAGCCGAAGAAGCCTTTCTTCTCATGGTGGCCTGCCGCCACCGGCTTGAGCAAGGTGGCGCACAGCGCCGGCGTCAGGCTCAGGGCCAGGAAGGCCGAGAACAGGATGGACACGGCCATGGACAGCGTGAACTGCTGGTAGATCACGCCCACCGAGCCGCTGGCGAACGCCATGGGAATGAACACCGCCGTCAGCACCAGGGTGATGCCGATGATGGCGCCCGTGATCTCCTTCATGGCCTTGAGCGTGGCATCGCGCGGCGACAGGCCCTCCTCGGCCATCAGGCGCTCCACGTTCTCGACCACGACGATGGCGTCGTCCACGATGATGCCGATGGCCAGCACCATGCCGAACATGGTCAGCACGTTGATGGAAAAGCCCGCCACCAGCATCACGGCGAAGGTGCCCAGCAGCGCCACGGGCGCCACGATGGCCGGGATCAGCGTGTAGCGCAGGTTCTGCAGGAACAGGTACATCACCAGGAAGACCAGCACCATGGCCTCGACCAGGGTCTGCACCACCTTCTCGATGGAGATCTTGACGAAGGGCGCGGTGTTGAACGAGATGGTGTGCTCCATGCCCCTCGGCAGGATGGAGGCCAGCTCGGCCATGCGCTTTTGCACGGCGGCGGCCGTGCGCACGGCATTGGCACCGGGCGACAGCTGCACGGCGGCGCTGGTGGCGGGCTTGCCATCCTCGCGGTTGGAGAAGGCATAGGACTGCGCACCCAGCTCCACGCGCGCCACGTCGCCCAGCACCAGGCGGGAGCCGTCGGCATGGGCGCGCAGCACGATGGCCGCGAACTGCTCGGGCGAGGTCAGCTGGCCCTGCACCGTCAGCGGCGTGGTCACGCGCTGGCCCGGCGCGGTCGGCGCATCGCCCACGCGGCCCGGGGCGATCTGCATGTTCTGCTGCTGGATGGCCTGGGTGAGGTCGCCCATGGACAGCCCGTAGGAGATCAGCTTGGCCGGATCGACCCAGACGCGCATGGCCTGCTCGGTACCGAACAGCTGCACGCGGCCCACGCCCTCGATGCGCCGCAGCTCCTCGACGATATTGCGCGCCATGTAGTCATTGAGTGCCAGCTCGTCGAACTCGCCGCCCGGCGAGATCAGGCCCACCAGCAGCAGAAAGCTCGACGTGGCCGACTCCACCTGCAGCCCGTTCTGGCGCACGGCCTGCGGCAGGCGCGGCTCCACGGCCTTGATGCGGTTTTGCACATCCACCTGGGCCAGCTCCGGGTTGGTGCCGGGCTTGAAGGTGGCCTTGATCTCGGCCGAGCCCGAGGTGTCCACCGAGGACTCGAAGTACAGCAGGTGGCGGACGCTGGACAGCTCGCGCTCGATCAGCGAGACCACGGAATCATTGAGCGTCTTGGGCGTGGCGCCCGGATAGGTGGCATACAGGCTCACCGTGGGCGGCGCCACCGTGGGATAGCGCGATATCGGCAATTGCGGGATGGCGAGCACGCCCAGCAGCACGATGAACAGCGCGATGACCCAGGCAAAGACGGGCCGGTGAATGAAGAACTGTGGCATGGACGCGAGGTCTGGTTTTCAATGCGCGCCAGGGCGCGCTGCGGAAAAAATACGGCGCCTGGCGCCGAATCATCTGAGGGGCCATCCGGATGCAAATCCAGATTGCCAGGAGGCATGGGGATGAAGGAAACTCCTGCCGGTGCGGCTTCGGCCTGCGGCGTGTTGCCGCAAGGGCCATTCACTCAGGGAGCCGCTGCAAAAGCTGACCGCTCCACCCGCTCATACGGCACTGCCGCTGTGACTTCATATTCATCGCTTTGTTTCGCATGCCGGCCAATGGCGGCGGCACAGGGAAACAGCTTGCGTTCTTTCGATGGCATTTCGGCCCGGGAAATGTGGAAGAACGATGGAGATGAACACAGCCGCCGCCGCGACCCAAAATGGCTTCTATCATTGCCCAGCCCTTGCCTTTCCAGCCATCGACATCGCTCATCCTCGTTGCCGAGGACGAGCCCGAGATCGCAGACATCCTGTGCGCCTACCTGGCCCGCAGCGACCTGCGCACCGTCCATGCCGCCGATGGCCAGCAGGCCCTTGAACTGCACCACCACTTGAAACCCGATCTCGTTCTTCTCGACGTGCAGATGCCACGCCTCGACGGCTGGCAGGTGCTGTCCGAAATCCGCCGGCGCGGCGACACGCCCGTCATCATGCTCACCGCCCTCAACCAGGACGTGGACAAGCTCATCGGCCTGCGCATTGGCGCGGACGACTACGTGGGCAAGCCCTTCAATGCGGCCGAGGTCGTGGCGCGCGTGCAGGCCGTGCTGCGCCGCTGCGGCCAGGGCCGGCTCCGCGATACCAAGCTGCTGCAGGCCGGCCCCTTTCGCGTGGACCTGGACAGCCGCGAGGTCAGCGTGCAGGTGCAGGGCGCCACGCATGTACCCGAACTCACCGTGACCGAATTCAACCTGCTGGCCAGCCTGGTGCGTTCGCCCCGGCGCGTGTTCAGCCGCGCCGAGCTGCTGCTCAGTTGCCTGCCCGAAGGCCACACGCTGGAACGCACCGTGGACAGCCACATCAGCAAGCTGCGCAAGAAGCTCGAAGGCCTGGGCCTGCAGGGCATGCCCGACAGCGTGCGCAGCGTGGGCTACCGGCTGGGGATGGACCCATGAGCGCAGTGCCGGGCCTGCGCCGGCAGGTGGTGCTGACCATGTCGGCCGTCACGCTGGCCGTGGTCGTGCTGTGCGTGCTGGGTTCGTACGCCTTCTATGCACTGCTGCTGACCTTTCACCCGGCCAGCGTCTCCGACGGCTGGATGCCCTCCAGCGTGGAGCTGGCCTGGGTGCTGCTGACCCTGGTCATCGCCCTGCTGATCGCCATCTTCGTGGCCACGCGGCTATCGCGGCGCATCCTGCCCTCGCTGGACTCGGTGGCCATCAGCCTGCGCCAGCTGGCCCAGGGCGACCTCTCGGCGCGCGCGCACACCGACGACAGCGCGCTGCACGAGGCCGCCCAGCTGGTGCACGACTTCAACAGCCTGGCCCAGCGCCTGGAAGGCATGGCGCAGGAGCGCGCCTTCTGGAGCGCGGCCATCGCCCATGAGCTGCGCACGCCCGTGACCATCCTCAGCGGACGGCTGCAAGGCCTGTCCGATGGCGTCTTCCTGCCCAGCAAGGACATGCTGGCCAGCCTGATGACCCAGGTCGAGGGGCTGACCCGCCTGATCGACGATCTGCGCCTGCTGGGCCTGCAGGACAACGGCCACCTGCATCTGGAGCTGCGCCAGACCTGCCTGGCCGGCGAGGTGCGATCGGTGACCCTGGCCGTGGGGCCGGCGCTGGAGCAGGCGGGCCTGCAACTGGCGCTGGAGCTGGACGAGCAGCCCGTGGTCTGCGACCCCGTGCGCATACGCCAGGCCCTGCTGGCCCTGCTGGAAAACGCCATGCTGTATGCGCAGCCCGGCCCCCTGCTGGTGGCCGCGCGCGTGCGCCAGGGCCTGTGCACCGTGCGCGTGGAAGACAGCGGCCCCGGCGTGGCGGCGGACCTTGCGCCGCGCATCTTCGACGCCTTCCAGCGCGGCGAAGGCGCCCGCAGCCGCAAAAACGCCGGCGTGGGGGCCAGCAAGGGCAGCGGACTGGGCCTGGCCGTGGTCCAGGCCATTGCCCAGGCCCATGGCGGGCGGGCGCAATGCCTGCCGGGCGAGCGCGGCGGCGCGCTGTTCGAGCTGAGCTGGCCGGCCTGACCTCGTCAGAGCCGCAGATCAGCCTGCGAAATCATCGGCCCGCACATGGCGTGCGTCCCAGGCGGCAGCCAGCGCAGCGGCCCGGCCCAGGCGCACGCGGCCTGATTCGAAGTCCACGATGCCTGCCTCCTGCGCCGCCGCAGGCCGCGCAGGCCGCTCGCGCGTGCGGCCGTCGGTGAGCAGCCACAGCCAGCCCTGGCAGGAGGCCTCTGCGCCGCAATGGCGCTGCAGCAACTGGCCCGCCTGCTCCACGGCCGCCTGCAGCGGCGTGCCGCCGCCCCCGCCAATGGGAGCGATCCAGTCGTCATTCCAGGCCGCTGCCTTGCGCGGCGGCAGGCGCAATTCCACGCGCGTGCCCGCAAAGCAGATCAGCGCCACCTGCTCGCGGCGGCGGTAGGCCTCTTCCATCAGCGACAGCAGCACGCCCTTGGCCCGCGCCAGTGCGCCGCTGGCGGCCATGGAGGCCGAGCAATCGAGACGCGG
>NZ_JTKZ01000506.1:0-3862 GCF_000799035.1 Delftia sp. ZNC0008 | reverse complement strand
AACGTCTACAACCAGAAGGCGCACGATTTCTACATCAAGCACGGCGTCAAGGTCATCGACGCGGCCTACGAGAGCAAGGAAGAAGAAGGCGAAGTCAGCCTGATGATCACCAAGCATTGCGTGCGCTTTTCCATGAGCCTGTGCCCCAAGCAGGCCAAGGGCGTCATCGGCGTCAAGGGCACCATCAAGGCCGAGCCGCTGCAGCTGATCAACGGCAAGGAAAAACTCACGCTGCGCTTCGACTGCAAGCCCTGCGAGATGCACGTGGTCGGCAAGATGAAGCGCGCGGTGATCAACCAGCACGCCAAGGAAATGCAGGAGTTTCCGATACAGTTCTACCGCACGCGGCCCGTGCCCTCGGCCAGCGCCTGACAGGCCTCGGCCTCCACCCACAAGCGCCCGCGCTCCGTCAGGGCCGCCAGCCACCGCCCCTCTTCCTGCTCCAGCCTGACCCAGCCCGGCCCCGGTGTGCCGGCAATGGGTGCATCGCCCATCAGCGCCAGGCAACGCATGAGCACGCTGGCACCCTGCCCCAGTCGCTTGCCCAGCCTGGGCAGGGACATGGGTGCGGGCTCGGTGGCCAATTCGCGCAGGATGGCGGCGGCCAGTTCTTCCATGCCTTGCACTTCAGGCCGCCATTTCTTCCAGCGCGGGAGACGGCACGGCAGGCAGCCGGTGCGCCACCAACTGCACGGGAATGGACTTGGAGCTGGGCGTGCCCGCCACGATGGCCGTGGCCGACAGCGGCACCAGCGGATTGGTCTCGGGATAGTAGGCAGCGATGCAGCCGCGCGGAATGTCGTAGGCCACGAGCCTGAAGTGCTCGGCGCTGCGCTGCTGGCCGTCATCCCACACCGTCTGCAGGTCCACCCAGTCGCCATCCTTCATGCCCAGGGCGCGGATGTCCTCGGCATGGATGAAGACCACGCGGCGCTGTCCGAAGACGCCGCGGTAGCGGTCGTCCATGCCGTAGATGGTGGTGTTGTACTGGTCGTGCGAGCGCGTGGTGAACAGCGTGAACACCGGCGATGCGCCGGGGCTGCGCGCGGCGCGTGCGCGGTGCACGGGCGTGTCGCGCGGCACGGCGTGCACGAAGAAGCCGGCCTTGCCCCGGGGCGTCTCCCAGATGCGCTCGCTTGCCGCATTGCGCAGCTTGAAGCCGCCCGGCACGGCCACGCGCGCGTTGAAGTCGTGGAAGTCGTCGAAGACCTGCTCGATCAGCTCGCGTATGCGCGCATAATCGCCGGCCAGCTCCTGCCAGGGCACGGGCCGCTGCGCGCCCAGCGTGGCGGCAGCCAGGCGCGCGACGATGGCGATCTCGCTGAGCAGGTGCTCGGACGCAGGCGGGTTGATGCCGCTGGAGATATGGACCATGCCCATGGAGTCCTCCACCGTCACGCCCTGCGGCCCGGTGGCCTGCATGTCGATCTCGGTGCGGCCCAGGCAGGGCAGGATCAGCGCCTCGCGGCCGTGCACCAGGTGGCTGCGGTTGAGCTTGGTGGTCACATGCACGGTCAGGTCGCAGCGGCGCAGCGCCTGCCAGGTGGCATGCGTGTCGGGCGTGGCCGCCGCGAAGTTGCCGCCCAGCGCGAAGAAGACCTTGCCCCTGCCTTCGAGCATGAGGCGGATGGACTCGACCACGTCCACGCCGTGGGCACGCGGCGGCTCGAAGCCGAAGACCTGCTGCAGCCGGTCCAGCAGCGCGGCCGGCGGCTTCTCCCAGATGCCCATGCTGCGGTCGCCCTGCACATTGCTGTGGCCGCGCACCGGGCAGGCGCCCGCACCCGGGCGGCCGATGTTGCCGCGCAGCAGCAGCAGGTTGACCAGCATCTGCACGGCGGCCACCGAATGCATGTGCTGCGTGATGCCCATGCCCCAGCAGACGATGGTGCTGCGGGCGGCGATGTAGACCTCGGCCGCCGTCTGCATCTGCGCGCGGCTCAGGCCGGACTCGGCCTCCAGCAGGCCCCAGTCCTCGGCACGCAGGTCCTCGGCCAGGGCCTCGAAGCCGGTCGTGTGTTCGGCGATGAAGGCATGGTCCAGCACGCCGCCGCCCCCTTGCCCCAGTGCATCGTCCTGCGCGATCACATGCTTCATGATGCCCTTGACGGCCGCGATGTCGCCGCCCACGCGCAGCTGGAAGTAGTGCGTGCTGATGGGCGTGGCGCCCAGGGTGGCCATCTCCAGCTTGCTTTGCGGGTCCTGGAAGCGCTCCAGCCCGCGCTCGCGCAGCGGGTTGAAGCTCAGGATGCGCGCGCCGCGCTTGTGGGCTGCGCGCAGTTCGCCCAGCATGCGCGGGTGGTTGGTGCCGGGGTTCTGGCCGAAGATGAAGATGGCATCGGCCTGCTCGAAATCGGCCAGCTGCACCGTGCCCTTGCCCACGCCGATCTGCGGCTTCATGCCGCTGCCGCTGGGCTCGTGGCACATGTTGGAGCAGTCGGGGAAATTGTTGGTGCCGTAGGCGCGCACGAACAGCTGGTAGAGAAAGGCCGCCTCGTTGCTGGCGCGGCCCGAGGTGTAGAAGATGGCCTGGTTCGGGTCGGGCAGCGCGTTCAGGTGGCGGGCAATCAGCGCAAAGGCGCTGTCCCAGCCGATGGGCCGGTAGCGGTCGCTGGCCGCGTCGTACACCATGGGCTCGGTGAGCCGGCCCTGGTCTTCCAGCCAGAAATCGCTTTGCGCCATGAGCTCGGCCACCGTGTGCCGGGCAAAGAATTCGGGCGTCACGCGGCGCGCCGTGGCCTCGGCCGCCACGGCCTTGGCGCCGTTCTCGCAGAACTCGAAGGTGGAATGGTGGTTGCGGTCGGGCCAGGCGCAGCCCGGGCAGTCGAAGCCGTCGGGCTGGTTGGCCGACAGCAGCGTCTTGGCGCCCTTGACGGCGATATCCTGGCGCATCAGGGCCTGGCTCACGCTGCGCAATGCGCCCCAGCCGCCAGCGGCGCCCTTGTAGAACTCGATCTTTTGTTCGGACATGGGCCGGGAGTGTTCCGTCTGTCCATGATCCAGGTCAAATCACATCTCCAAATGGAGAGATTCAGCAAAGATATGAGCACGGCATCCTTGCCCTGCGCCATGCTGGCAACCTCAGCCCCGGACCACCGATGAACTCCACAGCCATACACACCGCCATCCCCGAAGACGCCGCGCTGATCGCTCCGCTGTTCGACGCCTACCGCCAGTTCTACGAGCAACCTGCGGATGCCGACGCGGCGCTGGCCTTCATCACGGCGCGGCTGGAGCGCGGCGAATCCGTGATCCTGCTGGCCCGCCGACCGGCCGGCAGCGCCCTGGGCTTTTGCCAGCTCTATCCCTCGTTCTGCTCGGTGCTGGCCGCGCCCATCTACGTGCTCTACGACCTCTTCGTGGTGCCCGATGCGCGCCGCCTGGGCGTGGGCCGCGCCCTGCTGCTGGCGGCCGAAGCCCATGCCCGCGCCACGGGCCATGCACGCATGGACCTGACCACGGCACGCAACAACCTGCGCGCCCAGGCGCTGTACGAGTCGCTGGGCTGGGTGCGTGACGAAGTGTTCCTGACCTATGCGCGCCATCTGCAGGCTTGAGCCGCCAGCGGCCTAGCGCAAAACCCGCAGCTCCCGCGCCAGCGCCACGGCCTGGGTGCGGCTGCGCGCGCCCAGCTTGAGGTTGATGCTGCGCAGGTGGGTGCGCACCGTGCTGTCGGAGACGAAGAGTTTCTCGGCCATGGCCGCATTGGAGTAGCCCGAGGCCAGCAGCTCCAGCACGCGCAGCTCCTTGCGGGTCAGGGGCTCGGCAAGCGCCGTGGCCGGCGCCGGGCCCTGGGGCGCATCCGCTGCCTGCAGCTCGGGGGGATCGGCGGGCTCGGCAGGCTCGCCCAGGGCAGACAGCA
>NZ_JTKZ01000956.1:0-1963 GCF_000799035.1 Delftia sp. ZNC0008 | reverse complement strand
CGCTTTCCTCCACCAGGGCGGCGTTTTGCTGCGTGACCTGGTCCATCTGGCTCATGGCCTGCCCGACCTGGGCCACACCGGCGCTTTGCTCGTCGCTGGCATTGCTGATCTCGCCCATGAGGTCGGTCACGCGCTGTATGGATTGCAGCACCTCGGCCATGGTGGCGCCGGCCTGGTCGGCCAGCTCCGCGCCCTGGCTGACGCGCGTGGCGCTGTCAGTGATGAGCTGCTTGATCTCGCGGGCGGCCTGCGCGCTGCGCTGGGCCAGGGTGCGCACTTCGGCGGCCACCACGGCAAAGCCTTTGCCCTGTTCACCGGCGCGTGCGGCCTCGACGGCGGCGTTCAGGGCCAGGATGTTGGTCTGGAAGGCGATGGAGTCGATCACGCCCACGATGTCGCCGATCTGGCGCGAGCTGGCATGGATGTCCTGCATGGCGCCCACGACCTCCTGCACCACGGCGCCGCCCTTGACCGCCACCTGGCTGGCGCCGCGCGCGAGCTGGTTGACCTGGCGTGCGTTGTCCGCGTTCTGCTGCACGGTGGAGGACAGCTCGTCCATGGAGGCTGCGGTTTCCTGCAGCGCGCTGGCCTGTTGCTCGGTGCGCCGGCTCAGGTCGGCGTTGCCCTTGGCGATTTCCTCGCTGGCCATGGCCACGCTGTCGGCGTTGTCGCGCACATCGCTGACCACGCTGGCCAGGCTCTGGTGCATGGCGTTGAGCGAGGCCTGCACGCTGCCGGCGGGCGCTTCGCTGCGCAGCAGTCCGGGGTCGAGGTTGCCGTCGGCGATCTGGCGGGCGACTTCACCGAGCTGGGCAGGCTCGGCGCCCAGCGCGCGTGTCAGGCCGCGTGCGATCAGCCGGCCCATGAGCAGGGCCAGCACGAAGGCGACCGCGCTCATGCCGATCTGCATGTTGCGTTGCTGCACATGGGACTGCGTGGCCTGCGCCACCATGTCCTGGGCGTGCTGGCGCGTGAGCCGGCTGTACTCGTCGGTGGCCGCGATCAGCTGGGCCAGCAGCGGCCGGCACTCGCTGTTCATCTTGGCAATGGCCTCGTCCCGTTGCTGGCGCAGCGCCAGCGCGACGATGTCCAGCGCCACCGGGCCGTAGCGCTGCTCTATCTGGTCGATGCGGGCGACCAGGGCGCGTGCCTCCTCGCCCACCCCGGGCGTGGCCACCAGGGCCTTGAGCTGGTCCAGCCGGGTCTTGACCTCGGCATGGGCGGCGTACACGGCCGCTTTTTCCAGCTCCAGGTCGGCTGGCGTGTTCACCAGCACCAGGTTGCGCGCCGCGATGGCACGGCTGTCCACGGCTGCGCGCACCTGTTCGGCCAGTTGGGCACGGGCGTTCACGCCATCGACGAACCGGGTCAGGTTGCGGTTGGCATCGTCCAGCGCCTGCAGAGCGGATACGGAAACCAGCGCGACCAGCAGAGCCAGGGCGGTGAAGGCGGCGTAGAGCTTGGTCTTGACGGTCCAGGTGCGGAGATTCATGGCGCTTTCCAGGTAGATGGTGCAAGTATCAGTTTTTATCAAAGAATAAGTGATTAATTTGATAAAGGCCCTTTGAAAATTGTTAAATTTCCATGAGAAGTGACAAATTCAGACGAGGCATCGGTTCAGCGTCACCGCTGCGCTTCCCATGCAGGCTGGATCAACAAAGCCCGCATTTCTTGACCGCCTGCGGGTGCTGCCCCTGCGGGACAGGCTGCGTCGGCGCTACAGTCGGTCCCCATCCCATGCATACCCCTCCCCACATACAAGGCTGGTGCCCCGGTGCCTGGCAGCCCATGGCCTCCGGCGATGGGCTGGTGGTGCGCGTGCGTCCGCCGCTGGGGCGGTTGACGGTGGCCCAGGCGCGGCGCCTGGCGCGCCTGGCCTGGGTGCATGGCACTGGCGTGCTGGAGCTGTCCAGCCGCGCCAATGTGCAGCTGCGCGGCATTGCACCCGGTCGGCACGCCGCCG
>NZ_JTKZ01000800.1:11343-16802 GCF_000799035.1 Delftia sp. ZNC0008 | reverse complement strand
CCGCGTATTGCCACTGGGCGGCTGCGGGCAGCGAACAGGCGGCAAGCGTGACTAGCAAAACAAGCTTGATGGCGTGCATGGTGAGTTGGGGATCGGGCCGAATGGCCTACAGCATACATTGTGATCCGGCGCACGGGTACAATCCTTCTTTTGGAGCTCTCACATGCGCCTTCTCGGTAAAGCCCTGACCTTCGACGACGTCCTTCTGGTCCCCGCTTTCTCCCAGGTCCTGCCCAAGGACACTTCGCTCAAGACGCGCTTTTCGCGCAACATCTCCCTGAACATTCCCCTTGTGTCCGCCGCCATGGACACCGTGACCGAGGCGCGTCTGGCCATTGCCATCGCGCAAGAGGGCGGTATCGGCGTCATCCACAAGAACATGACGGCCGAGCAGCAGGCCGCCGAAGTGTCCAAGGTCAAGCGCCACGAATCCGGCGTGGTGCACGACCCCGTGGTCATCACCCCCGAGCACACCGTGCTGCAGGTGCTGCAGCTGTCCGAGAATCTCGGCATCTCGGGCTTTCCCGTCTGCGACGGCGGCAAGGTGGTGGGCATCGTCACCAGCCGCGACCTGCGCTTCGAGACCCGCTACGACGTCAAGGTCAGCCAGATCATGACGCCGCGCGAGCGCCTGATCACCGTCAACGAGAAGGACGGCACCACGCCCGTGGAAGCCAAGGCCCTGCTCAACAAGCACAAGCTCGAACGCATCCTGGTCGTGAACGACGCCTTTGAACTCAAGGGCCTGATCACCGTCAAGGACATCACCAAGCAGACCACCTTCCCCAACGCAGCGCGTGACAGCGCAGGCCGCCTGCGCGTGGCCGCCGCCGTGGGCGTGGGCGAGGGCACCGAGCAGCGCGTGGAGCTGCTGGTCAAGGCCGGCGTCGATGCGCTGGTGGTGGACACGGCCCACGGCCACAGCAAGGGCGTGATCGACCGCGTGCGCTGGGTCAAGCAGAACTACCCGCAGGTCGATGTCATCGGCGGCAACATCGCCACCGGCGCCGCTGCGCTGGCACTGGCCGAGGCAGGCGCCGACGCCGTCAAGGTCGGCATCGGCCCTGGCTCCATCTGCACCACGCGCATCGTCGCCGGTGTGGGCGTGCCCCAGATCATGGCTATCGACAGCGTGGCCCAGGCCCTGCAGGGCACGGGCGTGCCGCTGATCGCCGACGGCGGCATCCGCTTCTCGGGCGATATCGCCAAGGCCCTGGCCGCTGGCGCCTCGACCATCATGATGGGCGGCATGTTCGCCGGCACCGAAGAGGCTCCGGGCGAAGTCATCCTGTACCAGGGCCGTTCGTACAAGAGCTATCGCGGCATGGGCTCCATCGGCGCCATGCAGCAGGGCTCGGCCGACCGCTACTTCCAGGAATCGAGCACCGGCAATCCCAACGCCGACAAGCTCGTGCCCGAAGGCATCGAAGGCCGCGTGCCCTACAAGGGCTCCATGGTCTCCATCGTCTACCAGATGGCCGGCGGCGTGCGCGCTGCCATGGGCTACTGCGGCTGCGCCACCATCGAAGAGATGAACAACACGGCCGAGTTCGTGGAGATCACCGCCGCAGGCATCCGTGAATCGCACGTGCATGACGTGCAGATCACCAAGGAAGCGCCCAACTACCGCGCCGACTGATCCAGGTCCAGCGCCTTGGCGCGAGATGGAAAAGAGGTCCGGGCAGCCACTGCCCGGACCTCTTTTTTTCGTGCGCTCACGAAGCTCAGATGGTGAAGCTCAGATGACGACGCTCAAATGGCGAAGTTGTCCAGCACCGCGCCCGAGCTGGCGCTCGATGCGTTGAACGCGAACTTGGCCTGCACGCCCCGCGTGTAGCGTGGCGCGGGGGCCTTCCATGCCGCACGGCGCTGGGCGAGCACGTCTTCGGGCACGTTCAGCTGCAGCTGCAATGCGTGCGCGTCGATGGTGATCGAGTCGCCCTCATGCACCAGCGCGATGGTGCCGCCCACGGCCGCTTCCGGCGCCACGTGGCCGACCACCATGCCCCAGGTGCCGCCGGAGAAGCGGCCATCGGTGATCAGGCCCACGCTCTCGCCCAGGCCGGCGCCGATCAGGGCGCCCGTGGGGGCCAGCATTTCCGGCATGCCGGGGCCGCCCTTGGGGCCCAGGTAGCGCAGCACCATCACGTCGCCGGCCTGTATCCGGCCGTCGAGGATGGCCGCCAGTGCCGATTGCTCATCGTCGAACACGCGTGCCGGGCCGGTGATGACCGGGTTCTTCAGGCCCGTGATCTTGGCCACCGCACCTTCCGGGCTCAGGTTGCCCTTGAGGATGGCCAGGTGGCCCTGCGGGTAGAGCGCATCCGAGAGGGGGCGGATGACCTGGGGGTTAGGCGGTTCGTCAGGCACGCCGGCCAGGGTCTCGGCGATGGTCTGGCCCGAGATGGTGATGCAGTCGCCGTGCAGCAGGCCCGCATTCAGCAGGATCTTCATCACCTGCGGGATGCCGCCCGCCTGGTGCAGGTCCACCGCCAGGTATCTGCCGCTGGGCTTGAGATCGCACAGCACCGGCACCCGCTGGCGGATGCGCTCGAAGTCGTCGATGGACCAGGGCACGCCGGCCGCATGGGCGATCGCGAGAAAGTGCAGCACGGCATTGGTGGAGCCCCCGGTCGCCATGATCACCGAGACCGCGTTCTCGATGGACTTGCGCGTCACGATATCGCGCGGCTTGAGGTCCATCTTGATGGCCTCGATCAGCACCCTGGCGGATTCCTTGGCCGAGTTCTCCTTTTCATCATGGGGATTGGCCATGGTGGAGGAGTAGGGCAGGCTCATGCCCAGCGCCTCGAACGCGCTCGACATGGTGTTGGCGGTGTACATGCCGCCGCACGAGCCCGTGCCGGGAATGGCGTGCTGCTCGATGTCCTTGAGCTCCTGGTCGCTGATCTTTCCCGCGGCGTTCTCGCCGACGGCCTCGAACACGCTGACGATGTTCAGGTCCCGGCCTTTCCACCTGCCGGGCAGGATGGTGCCGCCGTAGACATAGATGGCCGGCACATTGGCGCGCAGCATGCCCATCATGCCGCCCGGCATGTTCTTGTCGCAGCCGCCGACCACCAGCACGCCATCCATCCACTGGCCGCCCACGCAGGTCTCTATGCAGTCGGCGATCACCTCGCGGCTGACCAGCGAGTACTTCATGCCTTCCGTGCCCATGGACATGCCGTCCGAGATGGTCGGCGTGCCGAACACCTGCGCGTTGCCACCGGCCTCCTCGATGCCTGCGATGGCCGCGTCCGCCAGCCTTTGCAGGCCGGAGTTGCACGGCGTGATCGTGCTGTGGCCGTTGGCCACGCCGACCATGGGCTTCTTGAAATCCTCTTCCTTGTAGCCCATGCCGTAGAACATGGAGCGGTTGGCTGCGCGCGCCTTGCCTTCGGTGATGTGGGCGCTTCGGCGGTTGATCTGGTTCGGCGGGGTCATGGCATGTCTCTCGTTGTGGGGGTTGGATGAGTATGGGCCGACTGATTCATCTGATCCAATCCTATTCATCGGCATGATTGATATGCTGCGCATATGAATGAGCCCCCCATTGATCTGCGCGTCTGGCGGCAATTCCTGGCCGTGGCGGACGAGCTGCACTTCGGCCGCGCCGCGTCACGCCTGCACATGACGCAGCCGCCGCTCACACAGGCCATCGCCCAGCTGGAGCGCAGCCTGGACGTGGCGCTGTTCGAGCGCTCGAGCCGCCACGTCGCGCTGACGCCCGCCGGCGAGGCGCTTGTGCCGCAGGTGCGTGAGCTTCTGGCGCGGGCGGCAGCGCTGCCCGGGATTGCGCGGGCTGCGGCAGCGGGAGAAGTGGGGCGCGTGCGGCTGGCCTTTGTCTCCACCATCGGCTTCACCCGGCTGCCGCTGTGGGTGCGGGACTTCGTTGCAGGAACGCCCGGTGTGGCGCTGGAGCTGGTCGAGGCCACCAGCGATGTGCAGATGGAGGCATTCGAGCGCGGGCAGATCGATGCCGGGCTCATGCTGCATGCCCCGGGGCATGCGCCGGCCGGCCTGGAGCGCCTGGCCGTGGGACGGGAAGCCATGGTGCTGGCCCTGCCGCAGCAGCATGCGCTTGCCGGTGCGGACCGGCTGATGCTCGACGAAGTGCTGGAGCAGCCGCTGGTGATCTTTCCGCGCCGCATCATGCCCTCGCTCCATGACGCGGTGACGGATCTGTACCGACGGCACGGACATGTGCCGCGCATCGCGCAGCAGGCGATACAGATGCAGACCATCGTGAACCTGGTCTGGGGCGGCATCGGCCTGGCCTGGGTGCCCGCCAGCGTGATGCAGTTCTGCAGGCCCGGCGTGGTCTACCGCGAGGTGGTTTTCGCCAGCGCCCGTGCAGGCAGCAAGGCCGTTGCCCTGCCGGTCTGCGAGACCAGCCTGGCCTGGCCTGCCGGAGCCATGTCGCCCGCGCTGGCGCGGTTTGTCGGCTTCGTGCGCGAACAGCGCTGAGTGGCGTTCACCGACAGCCCCCCGAGGCAAGGCCCGCGAATATCCGCATGGTTCTGGTCTGAATTTTTGGAAATTCTGGCCAGAATGATAGAATTCGGGCCAGGCCGGACACCAGGCCTGCTTTTGTTTTCAGCCCCGCCATGCAATCTGTCGGCATCTACGAAGCCAAGACCCGTTTCTCCGCCCTGATCGAACTTGTCGAGCAGGGCGAGGAAGTGCGCATCACCCGCCACGGCAAGGAAGTGGTGCGCATGCTGCCGGTGCGCCGCCGCCCCGTGATCACCGACGAGCAGATCGCCCGCGAGCTGGAGCAGATGCAGGCGCTGCAGGCCACGGTGCGGCCAGCCCAGCCGGCACAGGCGGCACAGGCGCCGGACTCCACCACCCGACTGCGCCACGCAGGCCGGAGCCAGGCATGACCTCCTTCGTGCTTGATGCCTCCGTCACCGCCGCCTGGCTGCTGCCCGATGCCGCCAGCGTGCACACCCAGCGCCTGTATACCCGCATCCGCCGCCACGAAGTGGACCCGCAGGCGCCCAACCTCTGGCAGTGGGAATGCGGCAACCTGATCGCCTCGGGCGTGCACGGCGGCCGCATTCCGCACAGCTCGGTCGAAGGCCTGTGGGGCGTGCTCGAGGCCATCCGCCACCGCGTGGAACTGCACGAGTTGGCGCCCGCCCAGCACAAGGCCGTGCTCGACGTGGCGCTGGACACCCGCCTGCCGGTCTATGACGCGGCCTACCTGTGGCTGGCGCAGTCGCTGCGCCTGCCGCTGGCCACCTTTGACGCAGCCCAGGCCGCCGCCGCACGCAAGCGCGGGCTGGCGCTGCTGGCCCCTGAAGATTTCTGATCCCCTCCCATCACCTTTGCCTGAGATGACCATGCAACACGACAAGATCCTCATTCTTGACTTCGGCTCCCAAGTCACCCAGCTGATCGCCCGCCGCGTGCGCGAAGCCCATGTCTACTGCGAAGTCCACCCCTGCGAC
>NZ_JTKZ01000800.1:0-11333 GCF_000799035.1 Delftia sp. ZNC0008 | reverse complement strand
GTGCGTGAATTCGCCGCCGACGGCCGCCTCAAGGGCGTGATCCTGTCGGGCAGCCACGCCAGCGTCTACGAAGTGGACGACCGCGCCCCCGACGCCGTGTTCGAGCTGGGCATTCCCGTGCTGGGCATCTGCTACGGCATGCAGACCATGGCCACCCAGCTGGGCGGCAAGGTCGAAGGCTCGCACACCCGCGAATTCGGCTACGCCGAAGTGCGCGCCCATGGCCACACCGAACTGCTCAAGGGCATCGAGGACTTCGCCACGGCCGAAGGCCACGGCATGCTCAAGGTCTGGATGAGCCACGGCGACAAGGTCACCGAGTTGCCCCCGGGCTTCAAGGTCATGGCCTCCACGCCGTCCTGCCCCATCGCCGGCATGGCCGACGAGGCGCGCCGCTTCTACGCCGTCCAGTTCCACCCCGAAGTCACGCACACCGTGCAGGGCGCGGCCCTGCTCAACCGCTTCGTGCGCGAGATCTGCGCGGCGAATGCCGACTGGATCATGGGCGACTACATCGAGGAAGCCGTCGCCAAAATCCGCGAGCAGGTGGGCGATGAGGAAGTCATCCTCGGCCTGTCGGGCGGCGTGGATTCGTCCGTGGCTGCAGCCCTGATCCACCGCGCCATCGGCGACCAGCTGACCTGCGTCTTCGTGGACCACGGCCTGCTGCGCCTGAACGAAGGCGACATGGTCATGGAAATGTTCGAAGGCAAGCTGCACGCCAAGGTCATCCGCGTGGACGCCAGCGACCTGTTCCTGGGCAAGCTGGCCGGCGTCAGCGAGCCCGAGGCCAAGCGCAAGATCATCGGCGGCCTGTTCGTGGACGTCTTCAAGGCCGAGGCCGCCAAGCTCAAGGCCGGCGATGCAGGCCACAAGGGCGCCACCTTCCTGGCCCAGGGCACCATCTACCCCGACGTCATCGAGTCGGGCGGTGCCAAGAGCAAGAAGGCCGTCACCATCAAGAGCCACCACAACGTCGGCGGCCTGCCCGAGCAGCTCGGCCTGAAGCTGCTCGAGCCCCTGCGCGACCTGTTCAAGGACGAAGTGCGCGAACTCGGCGTGGCCCTGGGCCTGCCGCGCGAAATGGTCTACCGCCACCCCTTCCCGGGCCCGGGCCTGGGCGTTCGCATCCTGGGTGAAGTCAAGAAGGAATACGCCGACCTGCTGCGCCGCGCCGACGCCATCTTCATCGAGGAACTGCGCAACTGGACCGACGAAGCCACCGGCAAGAACTGGTACGACCTCACCAGCCAGGCCTTCACCGTCTTCCTGCCCGTCAAGAGCGTGGGCGTCATGGGCGACGGCCGCACCTACGACTACGTCGTGGCCCTGCGCGCCGTGCAGACCAGCGACTTCATGACCGCCGACTGGGCCGAGCTGCCCTACGGCCTGCTCAAGAAGGTGTCTGGCCGGATCATCAACGAAGTGCGCGGCATCAACCGCGTGACCTACGACGTTTCGACTAAGCCGCCGGCGACGATTGAGTGGGAGTGATCCGGCGTCTGGCACTGGCTGGCATCTAGTAGCACTAAAACACACCTAAGCCCGCGTCACTGCGGGCTTTTTTGTGATTTCGTTCAGCACCGCCTGGCAACATTTGGCATCGCCAAGCACCGTTTTTTCATGGCATGATGGATGGCATTGAATGCTTCTATGCCATGAGAAGTCGCCAATACCATGCAACCACCTTGCGGATGTTCATGGTATCGAATTGGTGTAAGACGATGATTTAATTGTTGTTTTACGCCAGGATGGGCCGGTTTTCTGATCATGGTATTTGAGCTGAATCAGGGCGAGAACCATGTTGACCGATACCAAGCTGCGCAACCTCAAGCCGAAGGACAAGCTCTACAAGGTGAATGACCGTGACGGCCTCTATGTAGCCGTCACGGCCGCCGGAGCGATCTCGTTCCGCTACAACTACTCGATCCACGGTAGGCAGGAGACCATCACCTTCGGCCGCTACGGTGTCGGCGGCATCACCTTGGCGGAAGCCCGCGAGCGGTTGGGCGAGGCCAAGAAGATGGTCGCGGCCGGGAAGTCACCGGCCAAGGAAAAGGCGCGGGACAAGGCCCGCGTCAAGGACGCGGAGACGTTCGGGGCCTGGGCGGAAAAGTGGCTGCGCGGCTACCAGATGGCCGACTCCACCCGCGACATGCGCCGCTCGGTCTACGAGCGCGAGCTGAAGCCGAAGTTCGGCAATCAGAAGCTGGTGGAGATCACCCACGAAGACTTGCGCGCGCTGACCGATGCCATCGTCGAGCGCGGCGCGCCGGCGACAGCCGTGCATGTCCGCGAGGTGGTGCTCCAGGTCTTTCGCTGGGCCATCGAGCGCGGCCAGAAGGTCGAGAACCCGGCCGAGCTGGTGCGCCCGACGACCATTGCCAAGTTCGAGCCGCGCGACCGTGCGCTGACGCCCGACGAGATCGGCCTGATGTACCAGTACATGGAGCGCATCGGCACAGCGCCATCCATTCGGGCGGCGGCCAAGCTGCTGCTGTTGACGATGGTGCGCAAGAGCGAGCTGACTAACGCGACATGGAGCGAGATCAATTTCAGCGACGCGCTTTGGACGATCCCGAAGGAGCGGATGAAGCGGCGCAATCCGCACCTGGTGTTCCTGTCCCGGCAGGCGCTGGACATCTTCATTGCCCTGAAAACCTTCGCAGGGGGATCGGACTACGTGCTTCCGTCGCGGTATGACTCGGATTTACCCATGAGCAGCGCCACGCTCAACCAGGTGCTGACGCTGACGTATCGGCTGGCGCAGAAGGAGGGGCGGTCGCTCGCCAAGTTCGGGCCACATGACTTGCGGCGCACGGCCAGCACGTTGTTGCATGAAGCCGGCTACAACACGGACTGGATCGAGAAGTGCCTGGCACACGAGCAGAGAGGCGTCAGGGCCGTCTACAACAAGGCCGAGTACCGCGAGCAGCGCACGGCGATGTTGCAGGACTGGGCGGACATGATCGACGAATGGACGCTGAGACGGCCGAAGGTGTAAACCAGACGAAGGCAGGTTAGGCAGCGCCGCCTGAGCATCGAGGCATGGCCTCGGGTTTCATTGACACTTGAGGGGCGCAGCGTTTTAGCCGCTAAAAGGGGCAGCAGAGCCGCCGGCCACGGCAGACGGAGTGAAGCCAGGGCGCATGGCCTGAGTGCCCGACGACTTCCGCGCCTCTATCCATTCCTCGACCTCGGCCAAGTCCCAGGCGACGTTTCGGCTGGTGAGTGCGATCCGGCGCGGAAACTCCCCGCGCTGCTCCATGTTGAAGATCGTGCGCTCAGACAGCGGGATCATCGCCAGTAGCTTCTTCCGATTGATGAGCGTCTTGCTTGTCGTTGCCTGCATCCCCTGGCCTCTTTCAGTCACTTGCGAACATGTGCCTGATGGTGCCTGGCAATGCGGATTGTTTCGTCCTATTAGTTGGTCAATTAGGTTGACGCCGTGAGCGCGGCTTTGTACTCAAGCGGAACATTGCGGGGATCGCCGCCAGCGCCTTCGATACCGCTTGGCGCTCGATGCCGAGCTTTCGCGCAATCTCCGACTGATTGAGTCCAGACCACTGGAGCATCAGCATCTGCTTTTTGCGATCCGATAGCTTCGAGTCCACCATCAGCCGTGCTTGATTGCGCAGCTCTGCCTTGTCCGCCGGCTGTAAGGTTTGGCCCGCGACATAGTGGAAGAAGTAGCTGTCAACCAGTTGATCGCCCGATTTCACTTGGGCAGTGGCCGGCTTCGCGCATTGCTGGTTGAGTCTCGCCAGTTCGAGGTCGAATTGCGCGAGGGATCGCCTTGCTTGTCTGTAGACAGGGTTCCATGCGCCGCTCGGCAATTTAGGCCGGTGATCCAGGCAATACAGGCTGCTTAGTCGAAGCTTTTCCTCTGGATCGTCCGCCTTCGGATCATCGCTCCCGCCGGCGAATGAGGTCAGCTCGGCGAGTGATCCGCAGAACCGGCAGAACCCCTGGAGGCGTTCGCCATTCAGTCGGGTGTCGCGCACCTTCGACTTCACCGGCCGTTTGCAGGCGCAGTCCCATACAAGCCCAATCAACGATTCGAGTGTCGCAACAAACCGCCGATCTCTTGGCGTCTGCCTATCCTCCGTTTTGATGAACTGGCGCAGCAACTGCCGCTGCATGCGAACCATCGCATCAAGTCCAACCAGTCGAATGATCCCGCTGAGGCCCACCCCTGTCCCTGCTCCGGGGATATGGCCCAAGTAGCGTTGTGGCAGCGTCGCCGTGTACGCAGCCACGGCGGGGTCAATGAGTTCCTGTATCAGCCCAACGATGGGGTAGCGCCGCGAGGAGGCGGAATACGGCCGCCAGCGATCCTCAAACTGCTCGATGGCTTCCGAGACAGTGGGATCGCAGCCTTCCCAGATGACAATGGTTGGATCGTTCTTCATGTCAACCATTTTGGACAACTAATAAGA
Organism: Delftia sp. ZNC0008; assembly: GCF_000799035.1. Classification (NCBI taxonomy): domain Bacteria; kingdom Pseudomonadati; phylum Pseudomonadota; class Betaproteobacteria; order Burkholderiales; family Comamonadaceae; genus Delftia; species Delftia sp. ZNC0008. The sequence continues at coordinate 6,894 of NZ_JTKZ01000800.1, read as the reverse complement.
TGTAGGCAACCCCCAATAGCGCCTAACCTTCGTTGCAATTCAGTTGATAACGGAGGTTTACGCAATGACGATAGAAGACACGCTGCTGCAACGCTTTGGCCCGCTGCTGAGCATGGCGCAGCTCGCCTCTGTCCTGGATCGATCGCCTGATGGATTGCGGATCAGCCTGCGCGCGACGAACGAGTGGACGCAGCGGATCAACAAGGCTCGGTTGAAGATCGGCCGGCGGGTCTACTTCCGAACCTCGCAGATCGCCGAGGCATTGAGCGACGAGTCCCTGTACGGAACGGGGAACTGAGTCATGGCGATTGATGTACTGGCGGCGTTCGAGCATGAACCGCCGGTGCTGGACTTCATATGGCCGGGCTTCCTCGCGGGAACCGTCGGCGCGCTCGTCGCCCCAGGGGCCACTGGCAAGAGCTTCTGGGCGCTGGAAGCGGCCATGAGCATCGCATGCAGCGTGGCCGGCGGCGACCTCGTGGGACTTGCTCCCGCGCACACCGGGCGTGTGGTCTATCTGGCCGGGGAAGACCCACCGCCCGCGCTTGTGCGGCGCATTCATGCCATCGGCCAGCACCTCGGGCACGCGGCTCGTCAAGCCATCGCGGAGAACCTCGCGCTTGAGCCGATCATGGGCAAGCGCCTGGACATCATGAAAAAGGCCCACTTGCGCCGCGTTATTGAGGACGGTGCCGGGGCGCGGCTGATCGTGCTGGACACCCTGAGCCGCATTCACACTCTCGATGAGAACAGCAACGGCAACATGGCCCACCTCGTGGCCGTACTGGAGCACGTTGCTGCCACCACGGGTGCATCCGTGCTCTACCTGCACCACGTCAGCAAGGGCAGCGCCCGCGAAGGGCAGACCGACCAGCAGCAGGCCGCGCGTGGCGCGTCCGCGCTGATCGACAACGCCAGGTGGTGCGGTTACGTCGCCCGCATGACCGAGGACGAGGCGAAGCGCCTCAGCGACCGCGCCCATGACCGGCAGCCCATCGGCGATGAGCGGCGCGGCTACTTCGTGCGTTTCGGCGTCAGCAAGCAGAACTACGACGCCACGCCGCTTGATCGCTGGTACATGCGGCACGCCGGCGGCGTGCTGGTGCCGGTGGAGCTGTATGAGGCCAGCAGGAATGAGGAAAGACGTGATGGTCGGAGGCGAGGCGATGGCTTTTGACCTCACCCATGCCAGGCACGATCCAATGCACTGCTTGGTCCCCGGCTTGTTCCGCAGTCTCAAGCGCGGCGAACGGAAGAGGCTCAAGCTCGATGTGACGTATCACTACGCCGAAAATGAACAAGCGCGGTTCGTCGGCTTCGAGCCTCTTGGTGCTGATGACATGCGGCTGCTGCAAGGTCTTGTGGCTCTTGGAGGACCGAAGGGCATCATCCTGACGCCAGAGCCAACAGCGGACTTGCCGAAGCAACTCCGTCTATTCCTTGAGCCGAAGTTCGACGCGGTAGGGCAGGATGCGCTGGTCGTGAGAGAGAGTATGACCAGCCTGCTAGGCGAAATCGGCTTGACCGATGGCGGCGACAATATCAGGGCGATCAAGGCGAGCTTGCTGCGCATGGCAAACGTGACGGTGGTAGTCAGCAAGGGAAGCAGGCAAAGGTCTTTTCACCTGATGAGCTACGCCTTCGATGAGGAGGACGGGCGGTTGTTCGTCGCGCTGAATCCCCAGATTGCGGAGGCGATTCTTGGGAGGCGCCCGTATACCCGCATCGAGATGGCCGAGGTGCGGGCGCTACAAACCGACCCGGCCCGCCTGATTCACCAACGGCTATGCGGCTGGATCGATCCCGGCAAAGCCGGGCGCGTGGAACTCGATACCCTTTCTGGCTACGTCTGGCCGGACGAGGCGAACGCCGAGGCCATGAAGAAGCGCCGCCAGAAGGCCCGCAAGGCTCTGGCCGAGCTTGCCACCGTGGGCTGGAAGGTCAGCGAGTATGCGGCAGGGAAGTGGGAAATTGGCAGGCCGAAGCCCGTAGTAACGTTCCCCAAACTCCGTAGCAATGTTCCCCTTCACCCGTAGCAACGTTCCCCGTCTCAAACCGGAAAACACAGCAACGGCGCGGGCTTGCGGCTAGTTCGCAAATTCCATCCATGATCTTCCAAGATCATCCACTAGGCGCGGTGCTTGCCGCCGCCCTTTAGGGCGACGCCAAGCCCTTGCCGCTTGCCGATGGTCGGCCTTCGGCCGTTGAGTTGTACGCCAGAAGGGGGGGCAGCTCCGGGCGGTTCTTTTAGCGGCTAAAACGCTGCGCCCCTCAAGTGTCAATAGGCAGGTGTTGTATGTTGTAGCGCGCTACAACATACAACAGTTCAAATCCATTCCCGGTCACGTCATGAGGCCGGCCCTTCTTTCGCGCACACGTCGAGCTGCAGCATCGCCATTTCCGGCGAGGCTGGCCATGTCCGGGCCACGGTCGACCATCGCCACATCCGACGATGCACCGAGGGCCCCATCGTCAGTTCCGACGATGGCGGCCGCCGGCGCTCGAGCTCGCATCGCCGCCTCTGACGATGTGATCCACTCTTTGACACTTGAGGGGCCGAGCGGCGGGGGATTCTCTCGGCCTCCCTCTTGGCGTTCAACCTTCCGTGCTGAATGGGCTGCCATCCCTATTTCGATGCGCGTGCCAGTGTCATCGGCTCCATGTCAACCGTTTCGGCCAATTATTGGAATGTTGTGTAGGCGGGCACTCCGTAACCTTCGGAGTAGTTCAGTTGATAACGGAGGTTTACGGACATGGCGACGACAGAAAGCAGCTATCCAGACGAGCTGGCCGCACGGCTCGCTCATCAGCAGCAGACCTCGCAGATAAAGCGCAGGGACTACCTGGCCGCTTTCATGGCGGCGCGCGCGGACGTGAAGGAAGCGATGGAGGCCGGCTACGCGCTCAAGATCATCTGGGAGCACATGCGCGAGATTGGGCGAATCCCTTTCCGCTATGAGACGTTCCTGAAATACGTTCGCCAGCACATCACCAATGCGCCGCCTGGCTCCACGGGTCAGGGCACGAAGTGAGCAAAGTCCCATGCTCAATCGCTGCAAGCGCATGGCTGAAACGCTGTTACCGGCCTCTTGGATCGCTGCAAGCACACGGACGTTGGCAATTTCCGTTGGTTTTCTCGCTGCTGGCGCGCTGTTGCGAAGCAATGGTGCGGTTACAGCGCGAAATTCGATGAGTCATACGAGACAAAAACAACGCCGTAAGGCGGGCAGGATGTGTGAAGTAGGCCCACCGGCAAGCCGGTTGTCCTTCTTCACTGTCCCTTATTCGCGCGGGGCGCTCAACGGGCATCCTGCTCTGCGAGGCTGCCGGCTACCGCCGGTTGGAGGACAAATGGGCGACGAGAATCGAATCACCAGGAAGGGCAGCCCACCGATCAAGGTGTACTGCCTTCCAGAAGAACGCGAACTGATTGAGGCGAACGCCAAGATGGCGGGAATCAGCATGGCGCGCTACCTGCGCGACGTAGGCCAGGGCTACCAGGTCAGGGGTGTCATGGACTATCACTATGTGCGCGAGTTGGTGCGAGTGAATGGCGACCTTGGCCGGCTGGGCGGATTGCTCAAGCTATGGCTGACCGACGATCCGCGCACAGCCCGGTTCGGCGATGCCACGATCCTTGCCCTGCTGGGTCGGATCGAGGCCACCCAGGACGAAATGAGCCGGCTCATGAAGTCGGTGGTGCAGCCGAGGGCCGAACCTTGAGAGTTTTAGCAGCTAAATTACCGTGTGCTGCACGCGACACAAGCCCCTTCCAGGCCGCCAGCCTGGGCGTTATCAACTCTTGGGAGAACGCATAAGGCCAGGGACACCCCGTAAGGGCCGAGAACAGAATCACCGAAGCCCGGGCCTCAGTGCCAAGGGCGATACCGATTAGCTAGTGGCGTAGCTCTTCGATGAAACCTTGCCGTGGGCAAGCGCGAGCTTGGTCAAGGCATTGCCTTTCTTTCATCGAATGGAGATTGCGACCATGAAGCACGTCCGTTTTTTAGCGGCTAAAACCGCGCTCGCCGCCGCTCTGGCCGGCAGCATCATCATCACCCCGGCGCAGGCAGGCATCCCCGTCATCGACGGCGGCAACCTGGTGCAAAACGTCATGACGGCCATCGAGTCGGTGGCGCAGACGCTCAAGCAGATCGAGCAGTACCAGACCCAGTTGCAGCAGTACGAAAACATGCTGCAAAACACAATGGCCCCGGCCGCGTATATCTGGGATCAGGCGCAGTCCACCATCAACGGATTGATGGCTGCCACCGACACGCTGAACTACTACCGGAATCAGCTCGGCAGCGTCGATGCGTACCTGGGCAAGTTCCAGGATGTGGCCTACTACCGTGGTTCGCCGTGCTTCTCGGCCGCCGGGTGCTCGGATGCCGAGCGCGCCGCGATGGAGCAAAACCGCAGCCTGGCGAGCGAGAGTCAGAAGAAGGCGAACGACGCGCTTTTCAAGGGCCTGGAGCAACAGCAGCGCAACCTTTCCGCCGATGCTCGCCAGCTCGAACGGCTCCAGTCCGCCGCGCAGGGCGCGACCGGGCAGATGCAGGCCATCGGCTACGCCAACCAGCTCGCCGCCAACCAGGCAAACCAGCTCCTGCAAATCCGTGGCCTGCTGATCGCACAGCAGAACGCCGCGACCGCCAGGATGCAGGCGCAGGCCGACGTAGAGGCGCAACAGCAGGCCGCCGGCGCGACTTCCAGGGAATCCAGGATCGAGCGCACGGCCAAACCAAGAAACTGGCTCGAACTGACCCGCTGACGGAGGCCCTGCACCATGAAGAATACGATGCTGCTTGCCGGCCTCGTGGTGGTGCTGGTGGCTGGTTGCGACAACAAGCCAGCCATCCCGCCCATGCCCGAGGTCAATGACACCAATTGCCAGATTGAGGCGATCACGAAGATCGAGGATAGGGCCACGCGCGAGAAATTCGCCGGGCTGTGCTCGCGCCGGTCGCCGGCCGCCGGCGGCATCGCGCCGACCGAGAAGCCCATGAACTGGCTCGAACTGGCCGACCCGAAAGACCAGAAGGAGGCGAAGCCATGAAAGCACTGCACAAGGCGGCGCTGATCGGCGTCGCCCTCGCGCTTTACTCCACCGCCGCGTCGGCCCAGCTCACCAACCAAGGGATGCTTGACCAGGTGGTGACGGAGTTCGCCACGCGGGCCACGTCCTGGCAGACGGTGGTGATGAATGCCGCGATGTTCCTGTTCTGGACGCTGGGCACGATCTCGCTGGTTTTCACGTTCGGCTTCATGGCGCTGCGCAAGGCCGACATTGGCGAGTTCTTCGCCGAGTTCATCAGGTTCATCCTGTTCTTCGGCTTCTTCCTCTGGCTGTTGCGCTATGGCCCGACCTTCGCCAACTCGATCATCCAGTCACTGGCCCGGCTTGGTGAGCAGGCGTCTGGGGTGGCGTCGGTGACACCCTCGGGCATCGTGGATATTGGCTTCATGATCTTGAAGCAGGCATTCAGGAACTCGTCGATCTGGTCGCCCGTGGATAGCTTCATCGGTGTGGCCTTGAGCGTCGGCATCCTGATCCTGCTGGCCGTTGTCGCCGTGAATATGTTGCTGCTTCTCGTGTCAGGCTGGCTGCTGATGTACGCCGGTATCTTCTTCCTTGGCTTCGGCGGCTCGCGTTGGACGTCAGACATGGCGATCAACTACTACAAGACCGTGCTGGGCGTGGCCGTGCAGATCATGACGATGGTGCTCCTGGTCGGCATCGGGAACGACCTGCTTTCCAGCTTCTACGCCAGGATGAACACCGGCACCCTGAACTTTGAAGAGCTGGGCGTGATGCTCGTTTTCTGCGTGGCGTTGCTCATGCTGGTCAATCGCGTGCCCCCGCTTGTCGCCGGCATCATCACCGGCTCGGGTATCGGTGGCGCTGGTGGCATCGGCAACTTCGGTGCAGGTGCCGCCATCGGTGCGGCTATGGGCGCGGCGAGCATGGCCGCCGGAGCGGCAAGCGTGGCTGGCGCGGCCGTGATGGGCGGTGCAGCCTCGGCCGCCGGCGGCATGTCGGCGATTAAAGCAGCGTTCGAGAAAGCAGGGGCCAGCGCCGGTGGCGAATCGGGCGGAATGCCCATGTTTGGTGGTGGTGCTGGCGGTGATTCCGATGCTGGATCGTTCGCGCAGGCGGCGGGCTTTGGTGGCGGCGGTTCCAGTGCCGGCACAAGTACGCCGCTCGGCCAGGCGGCCGGCTTCTATAACTCGGGAAGCTCCAGCAGTTCGGGCAGCAGCGGCCAGAGCAAGGTGGCACAGCAGACCAGCCACGCCGACAGCTCGGGCAGCGGTTCCAGCTCGAAGGCCAGCAGCGACGCCGGCAGCTCGAAGGCCGGCCAAGGTGCGGGCAGCCTTCTCGCGGCGACGGCTGCGAACCTGGCGCATGGCATTGGCGACGTTGCGAAGGCCAAGGCGGCCAGCATCCGCGACGCCGCTGCCGAACGCATCGCCGACACCACTGGCGGAAAGATCGCCGCCGCGATCCGGGCGAGCAGCCAGACAGACCAGGCGGCCGAGGATGTGCCCAGCTTCGGCGGCAACAGCCTGGCAGGGGCCGATTCGGCTGCTGCTGATCCTGATGATGAAGTGGCCACGTTCGCCAACCGCGACAAGGAGGTATGACGATGACGCCGAGAGGATTTTTCGATTGCCTGGACCTTGCCGCTACCGAGCAGCGCCAGGCACAGGCGGTTGAGGTTGAGCCGGTCGACGATCAATCGACTGATGCAGACCCCGCGGCAGAAGTTGCGGCCTTTGTTGATCGACCCGCCTCGCCCGTCATTGAGGCCACCAAGCCGGCGGCCAGGTCGGGCGGCAACGCCAGCAGCTACGGCAGCAGCGCGAGAAGCACGCCGCTGGCCGAGGCCGCCG
>NZ_JTKZ01000053.1:0-2425 GCF_000799035.1 Delftia sp. ZNC0008 | reverse complement strand
CATCCGCCCGGGTGCCGATGCCGGCCATGCGGCCTGCCAGGCCGCCAGCGCCGCGCGGCCTGCCGAGGGCAATGTGGGCGCCGGCATGGGCGCCTGCGTGGGCAAGGTCTTCGGCATGGATCGCGCCATGAAGGGTGGCATCGGCACGGCCTCGCTCACCGTGCACGGCGTCACCGTGGGCGCGCTGATCGCCTGCAATGCCGTGGGCGATGTGGTCGATCCCCACAGCGGCGTGCTGCTGGCCGGCGCGCGCAGCCCCGATGGCCGCCAGCTGCACGACACCTGCCGTGCCTTGCTGCGCGGCGAAGAGCCCCGGCCGCTGCTGGCAGGCACCAACACCACCATCGGCGTGGTTGCCACCGATGCACGCATCACCAAGGCCCAGGCCCAGCGCCTGGCCGTGGTGGCCCATGACGGCCTGGCACGCGCCATACGACCCGTGCACACCATGAGCGATGGCGACACCCTGTTCGCCCTGGGCACGGGCCTGGCCGAGCACTCGCTGGGTATGCTGACCCTGTCCGCCATGGCCGCCGAGGCCGTGGCCCTGGCCACGGTGCGCGCCGTGCTGGCCGCGCAGTCGCTGACCACGGCCGAAGGGCTGGAGCTGCCCTGTGCCAGGGAGCTGGCCGCCTGCCGGCCCTGACCGGGTTCAGGCCTGCAGTGCCACCGCCCAGGCGTCGTAGCCGTAGACGCCATCGGCATTGCCACCGGCGCGCAGCCAGTTGTTGCCGCGCGAGCCGATCTGGATCTCGCTGGTGCGGTGCATGCGCATGGCCTGGTAGCGCGCCAGGGCAGCGGGCACCTGCTGCGATCCCTGGGCAGCGTCCAGGTTGCGCGCCAGCACCACGGCATCCTCGATGGCCATGCCCGCACCCTGGGCCATGAAGGGCATCATCGGGTGGCAGGCATCGCCCAGCAGCGTGATGCGGTCCTGCGACCAGGCCGGCAGGGGATCGCGCTCGTACAGCGCGGTCTTGAGCACCGTGTCGCAGGCGTCGAGCAGCGCCCGCGCGTCGGGATGGAAATCGGCATAGAAGCCGCGCAACTCCTCGACGCTGCCGGGCGTGGTCCAGGATTCCTCATGCCACGATTCCTGGGCCGTGGTGGCAAAGATGAAGGTATCGCGCCCCTGGTTCAGCGGAAAGGTCACGATCTGGCTTTGCGGCGTGGCGCCCCACCATTTGGTGAAGGCCTGGATGTCGGGCACATGGCGCACGCGCTCGGTAGGCACCACCGCGCGGAAGGCCACCACGCCCGTGAAGCGCGGGCTTTCGGCTCCGAACACGGCCGCGCGCACCACGGAGTGGATGCCGTCCGCGCCAATGAGTGCGTCCAGCCCGGCCACTTCGCTGCCATCGGTGAAGGCGATGTCCACGCCGTGCCCTGTCTGCGTGATCTGGCTGGCGCGCTTGCCCAACTGCACCTGGTCCAGCGGAAAGGCATCGGCCAGGGCCGCCAGCAGGTCCGCGCGGTGGATGGTGAGCTGGGGCGCGCCGTATTTGCGCTCGGCCTCGTCACCCATGGTCAGGCGTGAGGTTTCCTCGCCCGTGTCCCAGTTGCGGCTGATGCGGTGCGTGGGCCGTGCGGCGCTGGCACGCACGGCGGCGGCGATGTCGGCGCCCAGGCCATCGAGGGCGCGCACGGCATTGGGCGTGAGGTTGATGTCCGCGCCCACGCGCAGGAACTGCCGACTTTGCTCGAACACCAATACTTCATGCCCTGCCTGGTGCAGCGCATTGGCTGCCGCCAATCCGCCAATGCCTGCTCCGACGATGCCTATCCTCAAACGCGCCATGGTTCCTGTCTCCTGCTGGTGGGGTCTATTCGGTGGTGATGCGCCCCGTGATCCGGGGCGCATCGATGCAGGACATTGTCTTTTTGACGCGCCTCAAGCCTCAACCTCCGCAACGCCCGAATTGGGCACGATTCGTCCCAACGGCGCCGGCGCATGTCCGGCAGGCGCCTCAGTCCACGCGCCGCAGCTGCCCTTGCGCCAGCAGCTTGTCGCGCATGCGGCGCGTCATGGACTGGGTGCTGCCATCCGTGGCCGTGAACAGGAACAGCGTCTGCTGCGGGCTGACCCAGGTCAGCTGGGTGCGGATGCTCTGCCGGGCATTGGACAGCTCCACCCAGGTGCCCAGCGCCCAGTCCTCGGACACCACGGGCGCCACGGGTGCCGCAGGTTCAGGTGCAGGTGCCACGGATGTCGCATGCGGCCTCACCTGGGGCCCGGCAGGCTCGCCGGGCATCCTGGTCGGCGACGCCGCAACGGCCGGGGGGGCAGGCAGCTCGTCCTGCAGCGCCTCGGGCAGCTCCAGGTCCTGCTCGGTCAGGGTGGCCATCTCGTGCGCCATATCGCTCGCCATGGGCTGCGGCACATCCAGCGGCACCGGCATGGAGGCCGCCACGCCGAACAACGACT
>NZ_JTKZ01000235.1:0-19241 GCF_000799035.1 Delftia sp. ZNC0008 | reverse complement strand
AAAGAGTCAACTGCGGTCCAAAGCTGTTGGACTTGGGTGAAAAGGGCGTTTATTCTTCCTATACGTTGTCGGCAGCGGGCCAAAAAGGAATACGTCCATGCCCATCGAGGTGAAACCGGCTGTGAGCGCGGGTTCAAGCATATAGCCCGACAGGCGCGTATCCTTGCCGATCACGACACGATGGCGGTGGTCACCGCGACGAAAGACACGGCCAGCCGCCATGCCGACGCGCAAGGCGGTTTCCGCCGTCATCGCGCCTTCGTTGGCTTTGCCACGAATACCGTCTGTGCCGAAATATTTGCGCACCATAAGGTCGATTATCCTGTCGTCGGGTCGCCCTCAAAGGGGACATGCCTGCTGAACCGCGAATATAGAGAAATATCCCGAATGTGCAGTTAACGAATTCTTGCGGTTTCTTTCAGCGCCGCCAATACCGCCAGCCCGTCGCGCAAGGGGCGCGGCTCGTGTGTGCGGATGAAGTCAGCTCCACCTGCGGCGGCGGCAAGCTCTGCAGCGAGTGTCGCGGCCCCGACATCCCCCGGACCACGGCCTGTGAGCGCGCGCAGAAAGGATTTGCGCGAAACAGACAGAAGCACCGGCAAATCGAAGCGCAGCCGCAATTCATCGAACCGCGCCAGCACCGAGAGCGAGGTTTCGGGAGCAGCCCCCAGAAAAAACCCCATGCCGGGATCAAGGACAAGGCGGTTGCGTTTGATACCGGCACCCGTCAGCGCCGCGATGCGCGCGTCAAAGAACGCCGCAATGTGATCCATGATGTCGCCAGCGGGTGCCTCGCGCCGATCTGCCTGCCCGTCTTGCACCGAATGCATAACGACGAGTTTGGCAGATGATTTCGCCAATTGCGGATAGAACGCAGCGTCTGGAAAACCGCGAATATCATTGAGATAGGCCACACCACGCGACAAGGCATAGGCTTGCGTCGCGGGTTGATAACTGTCGAGCGAGACGGGAATGCCATCTGCCTTGAGCGCGTCCAGCACCGGCGCGATACGCGCGATTTCTGTGTCGGACGAAACAGGCGCGGCGTCGGGATTGCTGGATGCCGGACCGAGGTCGATCACATCTGCCCCCTCGGCCATCAGCTTACGCGCCTGCGCAATGGCTGCGTCTGGCGCCAGATACCGGCCTCCATCGGAGAAACTGTCCGAGGTTATGTTGACGATGCCGAAAATGATGAGCGATTTATTCATGGGGGCTTCTATAATAATAATAATCGAGCATGAGTCTCATACGGATGCTCGGGTCGAAAGGGAATCCCCAGGCGAGTAACCTGTTTGCGGTGATCCATTAGCTGCAGGAGCAGAAGAGCATACATCTGGAAGCAAAGCCAGGAAAGCGGCCTATGGAGCTGTGCGGCAGCGCTCAGTAGGCAATTTTTCAAAATATTGTTAAGCCTTTTCTGAGCATGGTATTTTTCATGGTATTACCAATTAGCAGGAAAATAAGCCATTGAATATAAAAGATAAAAATGTCTTGTTTACAATAGAGTGGGAATGATTGCGCAATAGGAAACGGCCGGGGTCGTCCGGCCGTATTTCCGCATCAAGCCCGCATCAATGCGGGCTTTTTTGTTTCTGACTTTGGCAAGGCTGGAATTATCTGGGCCCAATGCATTAAATTTTGTGATTGTGCTGAGCTCTGGGTAAATTGTGCTATCGGCTCTTAATGGCCGCGGAATTCCAGCAATTCATCCAGGTCACGGATCCATTCGGGAAGAAAGCTCTGATCCAATCCGAACGAGCCTTTGAGCTCGGGGCCGTCCGGGGAGTCCTTCATGGTGTATTGCGCGAACAGGTGGCCCCATGCGTTCGCCACCCCGATGGCAAGCAGAAATTGAGGCTCGATCCCCGAGAGTTGGACAGGTTCAATATCAAAATTGCCCGCTATCAATGATCCATAGGCCTGTGAAAGGTCTTGCTGGAATTTTTTGATTTCGGCTGGCATTGTCAACCACTGAACACTGCCCGAAAAATTGCCGTCCGTGATTTTTACATTGAGGGTCAACCAGTCCCTATAAGGGACGCCATCTTCCTCGATGGAACGAGAAGTCGGCACGATATCGAATTTGAAGTCATCGAAATCAATGGTCAGCATGTTTGTTTGTATGGAAATGAGAAATGGTTCCATCGTGCCTCGCGACAGAGATCCAGCTAGTTTGAGGGGTAACGCGCAGGGTCCCAGACCTTGTCCGCCTTGCTGTGTGCTGGTGGCGCATGGGCTGCGGCCGAGCTCCCCGCAGCTTTGATCACAGACGCACGAAAGAGGGCTGAAGAGGCCTGCCCTGCGCATCCTCTGGAGCGCGACGACAATAGCCCATGATTCAAGAAAAGCCCCTGGCGGCAACCGAACTGGAGCGGCCTGCCATGGCCTTGCGCACTCTTGCGAACGGAGTGCGGCTGCTGGCGCTGCCTATGCCGCATTTGCAGAGCGTCAGCGTGGGTGTGTTCCTGCGCGTGGGCTCCCGCGACGAGACCTCCACCAGCAACGGCATCAGCCATGTGCTGGAACACATGGCGTTCAAGGGCACGCATACGCGTTCCGTGCAGGAGATCAACCTGGATGCGGAGCGGCTGGGCGCGGAGGTCAACGCCTTCACCGGCAAGGACATCACCGGCTATTTCATGACCGGCCTGGGCTGGCATGCGCAGGCCTTGCTGGGAATGATTGCGGACATCGTGCTGAACAGCGTGTTTCCCGAGCATGAATTGCAAAGGGAGCTGCAGGTGATCCGGCAGGAGGCCATCGAGTACGAAGAGGACCCGGAGGACAGCGCCGGCGATCTGCTGGACCGCGCCATCTGGGGCGATGACCCCATGGGCATGCCGGTGATCGGCACGGTGGCCAATATCGAAGGCTTCACCCGGCAGGATCTGGTGCGCCATGTGCAAACCCATTACGTGGGAGAAAAGACCGTCGTCGTCGCGGCCGGAAACTTCGATGTGCCGGCCTGGCTGGAGCAGGCGGCGCAGCTGTTCGCCGGCATGCCTGCGTCGGCCGATCCCGCTGTGGCGCTGCCCCCTCAGCCCGCAAAGTATGTGGGGCAGGCCCTGGCGCAACGCTTCACGCAGGTGTCCCAGGTGTTCGTGAACCTGGCCTATCCCCTGGTGTTCGAGCAGCTGCAGGGCGAGCACCCGCAGCGTGCGCGTCTCGTGGCCTCGCTGGCGGCCCATCTGCTGGGCGAGGGGATGTCGTCGCCCCTGGTCGATACCGTGCGTGAACGGCTCGGACTGGCCTATACGGCCTATGCGGCGATGGAGGGCGGTGACGTGTGGGCCAATTTCATCGTGCATGCCGTCACGACGCCGGACAAGCTCGAAGCGCTGGTGGCTGCGACAGGCGGCCTGCTGCGCGCCCAGGCTGCCGGCATCGACCCCGTGCATCTGGAGCGGGCCAAGAACCAGCTGGCGGTCTCGCGGGTGCGTGCGGGCGAGCGGACCTACGCCACCATGGAGCGGGCTGTCGAGGACCTCTTTGCCCATGGCAGCGTGACGTCCGTGGCCGAAACGCTGGCGATGATCGATGGCATCGGTGCCGAGGAAGTGCGCAAGGTCTTCGAGCGCATGCTGGCCCACCCTCCGGCGGTGGCCATCACCGGCAAGGGCGCCAGTGCCCGCGCCGTGCGGCAGCTGGCCGCAGGCCTGGCGGCCTGAGCCGGCAGCGCGCGATCAGCGATCAGCGGCCAACCGCCAGCCGCAACACATGGCGCTTTTCCCCTTGTCATGGAATTGGGGGAGCGGGCGGCGGCGCGTTCCATTGCCGCTTGAAGTAGTGCGACTTCGGGTGCTCCTGCAGGAACACGCAGCACTGCACCCACGCCGCTGATTCCGGGGGCGCTTCGAACGGGCCGATCGCACCGATCGCACCGATCGCGCGCGAGAGATGCTCGAACACGACCTCGGCCATGGCCGAGCACATCTGCGGCGGGCGCGGGTTGGTCAGCGTCAGGGTGGCGATGAGTTGCTGCGCGTGGCGGTCGTCGCCGCACAGTCCGACGGCTATGGGTGCCACGCGCGACTTCAGGTCCGCGAGCCGTGCCCATCCGCGCTCGGCCAGCGCAAGGTGCATGGCGTGCAGGACCGGCTCCCACTGGATCGACGGGAGCAAGGATGGTGATACCTCGATGGCGATGTGCGGCATGGGGCGGTGCCTTCAGTCGAGCTTGATGCCGACTTCGCGGATCAGCGTCTGCCAGCGTGCCCGCTCGCTGTCCAGCAGGCGTGCGAATGCCTGGGGCGAGTTGTCGATGGGCACCGAGCCGAGTTCGGCCAGCCTGTCCTGTGTGGCCTTGGCCGCCAGCGCCGCGCCCATGTGCTTGATCAGCCAGGCCTTGCGGTCGGCCGGGGTCGCGGCGGGCGCGAGGAAGCCGTACCAACCGCTGATCTCGGCGTCCACGCCCGATTCCTTGAGCGTGGGCACGCCGGGCAGCGCAGGAATGCGCCTGGCGGACGTCACGGCCAGCGCCTTCAGGCGCCCGCTTTGCACATGCTGCAGGATGGCCGGCGTGGCTTCGAACACCATCTGCACCGTGCCGCCCAGCACGTCGTTGAGTGCCGGCGCGGAGCCGCGGTAGGGAATGTGCAGGATCGAGGTGCCGGTCTGGCGCTTGACGAGTTCTCCCGCCAGGTGCTGCGGCGTGCCGTTGCCGGCGGATGCGTAGGAGAACTTGCCCGGGTTCTTGCGCAGCCATTCGAGCGCCTCCTTGGCCGTGGCCGCCGGGAAGGAGGGATGCACGGCCCAGATCAACGGCACCGAGGCGGCCCATGCCAGCGGTGTGAAGTCCTTGGCCGGATCGAAGTTGAGCCTGGAGTACAGCGCCGGGTTCGCGGCCATGGGGCCGAGCGCGCCCAGCAGCAGCGTGTAGCCGTCGGCCTCTGCGCGTGCTGCCGCCTCCGTGCCGATGTTGCCGCCCGCACCGCTGCGGTTGTCGACGATCACCGTGCTGCCGCTGTCCGTCTGCAAGGCATTCGCCATCAGGCGGGAGACGGCATCGGTGGTCGCACCTGCCGGATAGGGGCAGATGATGCGGATGGGCTTGGAAGGGAATGCCTGTGCGCGCGCCGAGGGGCTTGCGCCCATGGCTGAAATGGCCGTCGCCGTGCTGGCGTACTGAAGGAAGTTGCGTCGTTTCATCGGTGCTCTCGTGACCAGAGTTGTCTCGTGGCCGTAGTGTCGGCAGGCCCTTGTTTCTTCGCAATTCGCATTTTCTGGCCGCGCCTATCGGATAATCCGATGGCCATGTCCGCACGCAACCGCGACCCCCTTGATCTCGTCTCATTGCGCCAGTTGCGCTACTTCGTGTCGGCGATGCGGGCGCACAGCTTCAGTGCGGCATCGCGCGATGCCTCGATCTCGCAGGCGGCGCTGTCGGAGCAGATCGCCTTGCTGGAATCGACCCTGGACGTGCAGCTGTTCGACCGTGCGAGCGGGCGCGCCGTAGCCACGGCCTCCGGACATGAGCTCGACCGCCGGGTGTCGGCCTGCCTCAGGGAGCTGCAGGCGGCGCTGCGCGACGTGCAAGCGCGTGCGAGCACCGTGGCGGGCCTGGTGCGCATCGGCCTGGTGCAGTCCTACGCGGGATGCTGGGTACTGCCCGTCGTGCGCAGTGCCCAGGCGCAGTGGCCGCAGCTGGCGATCGCACTGCGCAGGCGCACCGCACAGGCCTTGGTGGAGGGCGTGTTGCGTGGCGATTTCGATCTCGCCGTCAGCTTCGACCCGGAGCCGCATGCCGATCTGGAGATCCTGGCCTGTTTCGACGAGCCGGTGGTGGCCGTGGGATTGAAGCCCCGCCGGCGGCGACGCCTGCTGGAGCTCAGCGAGGTCGCGAACCACCCCCTGGCCTTGCTGCCAAGCGAATACGCCATGCGGCGCCAGCTCGACAACGCCTTTGCGGCGCAGGGGCTGAAGCCGGGCGTGCATCTGGAGTCCGATACGCTGGAGGACCTGGTGCATGCCGCCCGTGAAAACGGCATGGTTGCGTTGCTCAACGGTGCTGCGGCAATGAGCCTGGACGTGCAGGACGCAGTCCCGTTGGCCGAAAGAAATCTGGGCCGGCAAGCCTGCCTGGTGCGCTCACGCAGCCGTCACCACGGCTTTGCCGCCCAGTACGTATGGGACGAGCTGTCGGCGGCAACCCCCACGCTGCCGCCAGCGTGGGGGCGGCGCGTTGCAGCCGCGCGCTAGTCGTCGGCCGGACCCGTACCGCCCAGGCCCGTACCGCCCGTCAGGGCACTTCCTTCAGGCCCACCAGTTGCAGGGGGCGTGCCAGCAGTTCGTCGAAGCGTTTCTCGAACGCCTTGAAGTACGGCATGCTGAAGTGCGCATCCAGCGCTGCCTGGTTCCTGAATGACTCCCGCATGTAGAAGGTGCCGGGTTTGTCCGCCAGCTCGAACAGCGTGTAGTCCAGGCATCCGGCCTCCTGCCGGGTGAATGGCACCAGCGCGCGCAGGGCGTCGCGCAGCTGGTCTTGCTGGCCGGCCTTCGCCTCAAGGATGGCCAGGTTGAAAATGGTCTCTTTCTTCATGGCTCAGCCCCAGTTCTCCAGCACCACCTTGCCGCGCGCCTTGCCCGACTCGATCAGGGCATGGGCGCGCTTGAGGTTGTCGGCGTTGATGCTGCCGAAGCGCTCGGCCAGCGTGGTGCGGATCAGGCCGGCATCGACCAGTGCGGCAACCTCGTTGAGCAGGCGGTGCTGGCCGATCATGTCGTCGGTGCCGAACAGGGCGCGGGTGAACATCAATTCCCAGTGCACCGACACCGACTTGCGCTTGAGCTTGGTGATATCCAGCGACGCGGGATCGTCGATCAGGCCGAATTTTCCCTGGGGCGCGATCGCCTCGACGATCTGTGCGAAGTGCAGGTCGGTCTGCGTGAGGCTCACGATGTGGTCCACCGTGGGAAAGCCGATGCGCTTGAGTTCGTCGGCAATCGGCTGGCTGTGATCGATCACGTGGTGGGCGCCGAGCTCCTTGACCCAGGCCTGCGTCTCGGGCCGCGATGCGGTGCCGATGACGGTAAGGCTGGTCAGCCGCGTGGCCAGCTGCGTGAGGATGGAGCCCACGCCGCCGGAGGCGCCGATGATGAGCAGCGTCTTGTGGCTGGGGTGCTTGCCCGGCGCGATGCCCAGGCGGTCGAACAGCATCTCCCACGCGGTGATGGCGGTCAGGGGCAGGGCCGCCGCCTGTGCAAAGTCCAGCGACCTGGGCGCGTGGCCCACGATGCGCTCGTCCACCAGGTGCAGTTCGCTGTTCGTGCCAGGGCGCGCAATGGAGCCGGCGTACCAGACGCGGTCGCCCGGCTTGAACAGCGTGACTTCGGGGCCCACAGCCTTGACGATGCCGCTGGCATCCCAGCCCAGCACCTTGTGCGTTTGCCCCTCGGCGGGCGCGCCGCTGGCGCGCACCTTGGTGTCCACCGGATTGACGGACACGGCCCTGACTTCGACCAGCAGGTCGCGGCCGGTGGCCACGGGATCGGGCAGGGTGATGTCGATCAGCGATTCGGGTTGGCTGATGGCTTGGGGCTTCTGGTATCCAACGGCTTTCATGGTCGTGCTTTCAAAGGTTGAGGAAGAGGGGATAGCAAGGAGGGCGAGCAAGGAGGGTTTCAGGCAGTGGCCAGGGCTGCGTAGTCCGAGTAGCCGCGCGCGTCGCCGCCAAACAGGGCCTTCGGATCGAATGCGGCCAGCGGCGCCTGGGCGGCGTAGCGCGCCGGCAGGTCCGGGTTGGCAATGAAGGGGCGGCCGAAGGCGACGAGGTCTGCCAGGCCCTCGTGCAGGATGGCTTGGGCGCGCTCCGCGTCGTACTTGCCCGCAACGATCACCTTGCCCTGGTAGGCGCGGCGCAGCGCGTGGCGGAAGTCTTGCGGAATCTCGGGCGCATCGTCCCAATCGGCTTCCGACAGGTGGATGTAGGCCAGGCCGATCTCGTCGAGCCTGCTGGCCAGATGCAGGATGGTCTCGATGATCTGCGGGCAGTTCATGTTGCGCTGCGTGATGAAGGGCGCCAGGCGGATGCCGGTGCGCTCTGCCCCGACCTCGCCCGCCACGGCGGCCGCGACCTCTTCGGCGAAGCGCGTGCGCTGGGCGATGCCGCCGCCGTAGGCGTCGGTGCGTTGGTTGGAGGTGGTGCGCAGGAACTGATCGATCAGGTAGCCGTTGCCGCCGTGGATTTCCACGCCATCGAAACCGGCACGCATCGCATTGGCCGCGCCCCTGCGGAAGTCGCCGATCACGTCCTGGATGTCCTGTGCGCTCAGTGCGCGCGGTACGGGGCAGTCGACCATGCGGCCGACACCGTCGTCGCCGACCACCCAGACCTGGGCTTGGGGCGACAGCGCCGAAGGCGCGACCGGCAGGCCATCGGCGTGAAAGCTGGCATGCGACATGCGGCCAACGTGCCACAGCTGCAGCACCATGCGCCCGCCGGCGGCGTGCACTGCGTCCGTGACGCGGCGCCAACCGTCCACCTGCGCCTCTGAATAGATGCCGGGGGTGAAGCTGTAGCCTTGGCCCTGGCGGGAGATCTGGGTGGCTTCCGAGACGATCAGGCCGGCGCTGGCGCGTTGTGCGTAGTAGGTGGCCATCAATGCGTTGGGCACGTCGCCTGGCTGGCTGGTGCGGCTGCGCGTCATGGGGGCCATCACCATGCGGTTGGGCAGGCTGAGCGGGCCGAGCTGCAGGGGGCTAAACAGGGGCGTGGAGGCGGTGGTCATGCGGTTCCTTGGCGGAGCTGTAGAGGTGTTGGGGCGGTGGCGGAAACCCGGTTCGCAAGTCGTCTGGGCATGGAGCGATGTTGACCTGGGCGTTTCAATTGAAAAAGACCCGCAAGACTGAAGGCGGCTTCAAAAGAAATTTGACGATGGGGTCCAGGCGCGGCCTGCACGACACCCCGGCGGATGGCCGTGCCGCGCCTGCCTGGCTACCATCTCCCCCATGAAGACCCAATACTTCGCCGCCACCTCACTCGACGGATTCCTGGCCACCGAGGACGACTCCCTGGACTGGCTGTTTCCGCTGGGCGACATGCAGGCCACGGGCTACCCGGAGTTCATTGCCGGCGTGGGCGCGCTGGCCATGGGGTCGGCCACCTACGAATGGATGCTGCGCCACGCGGAGACGGTGGCCAGGGAGACCGGGACGGCGTGGCCCTATACGCAGCCTGCCTGGGTGTTTTCCAGCCGCACGCTGCCTGGTATCCCGGGGGCCGATATCCGGTTTGTCAGCGGTGATGTGCGTGCCGTGCATGCGCAGATGCAGGCTGCGGCAGGCGGGGGCAATCTCTGGATCATGGGGGGCGGAGACCTGGCGGGGCAGTTCTACGACGCGGGCCTGCTGGACGAGATGATCCTGAGCGTGGGCTCGGCCACGCTGGGCCGGGGCAAGCCGCTGTTCCCGCGCCGGGTGCTGCATCCGGTGTTGCGTTTGTTGTCCGTGCGGCAGATTGGCGAGGGCATGGCGGTGCTGCATTACGAGGTGCGCAAGAGCACGAGCTGACAGGCTCCCTGATTCGGTCTGCGCGCCGCTCAGTTCGCCTCCCCGCGCCCAGGCGCCGTCATCCCCGGAATGTATTCATTGGAGATGAAGCTGCGGCAGCGGTGCATGAAGGCTTCCACCACATGGCGGGGCTTTTGTTCGCGGGCCCAGGCCAGGCCGAGTTTCATGGGGCGGTGGTTGCCGTTCAGGTGCAGGTTGACGATCTTCTTGCCGTCCAGCGCATGGGAGTTGCGCGGGCGCACGTTGACCAGGGAGTAGCCCACGTCGTTGGCGACCAGGGAGCGCACCACGTCGGGGCTGGCGCTGCGGGCCGCGATCAGGGGCGAGACGCCGGCTTCGCGGAACAGCGACATGAAGTATTCACGGCTCAGGGGCAGGTCCAGCAGGACCATGGGCAGCTGGGCCAGCGCCTCCAGCGTGGTGGAGCGGTGGTTGGCCAGCGGATTGAGTTCACTGACGATGACCATGGGCGGCAGCTGGGCCAGGGGCTCGAAGCAGATGTCCGATTCGGCCACCAGCAGGTCGTAGGTGATGGCGACATCGATCTGCGCGGTGCGCAGCTTGTGGATCAGTCCTTCCTGGTGGTCCTCGATCTGGGTGACCGTGGCCTTGGGGTGGGCGCGCGCGAATCCCTGGCACAGCTCGGGGGCGACCATGGCCGCCAGCGTGGTGAAGCAGCCCACGCGCACGGGGCCGCGCACCTGGCTTTGCGCGCTGCTGGCCACGTCGTACAAGGCCATGGCCTGGTCGAGCAGGCTGCGGATCTCCCGCAGGACTTCGGCGCCTGCGGGCGTGACGGACAGGCCCTGCGCATGGTGGCGCACGAACAGCGGCACCTGCAGCTCGGCCTCCACCTGGGTGATGGCCGATGAGATGGACGAAGGCGAGACGTGGATGCGGTTGGCGGCCTCGGCAATGCTGCCGAACTCGCCCGCTGCCACGCAGTATTCCAATTGTCTGAAGGTCAGTCGTGTCAGCACGGTGCGCAAGAGGTGGAGAGGGGGAGGGCGGCCAGGGTGACCTGCCGCGTAGTTGACCAAGCGGCGGGGCGCGCTGCAAGAGGCCCTTCCCGCAAGGCGCCTGCATTGTGCGGCGGTCGGGCCCCGGCAGCCTTCAGTCGCTGGCGTTGTGATTGCGAAACCATTGCGCCACCGCACCGTCGCCCTGGGCCGGCGCCTGCGTGGCCTTCACGCGGTCCGTCAGGCCGGCGGACTTGCCCACGAAGTCCAGCGGCGCATCCCAGTTGAAGTGCCGGTACACGGCCGCCGTCTGGGCGTAGGGCGGGCATTGCGCAAACAGCTGGAAGCTGAGCCGGTGGCCGGCGTGGTCCGAGTCGAGCAGGTCGCGCGCATAGGCCAGCAGCCTGCGGCGGTCGTCGGCCTGCGATTGCGGGCCGAGCGTGTAGAACTTGCGCAGCCAGGGGCCGGTGTCCTCGTTCTCGAAGCTGGCGTGGTCCGGCGTCAGGCAGACCTGGCCGCCGCACAGCTCGCGCACGGTGTTCATCATGTGGTGCAGCTGGCCGGTGGCCAGCGACCTTCCGGTGAACAGCAGCGACTGGTTGGGCATCATCAGCCCGGCCGGGCTGCGCTCGGCCAGCGCGATGGCGGCCGTGAGGTGGGCGTTGATGCCTTCGCGGTAGCAGGCCAGGCCGGCCAGCCTGTCCTGCACGGCCTGCAGCTTCTCCACGCCGGTCTGGCGCGCGTTGTGCAGGGCCGTGCCTATCAGCATGTCGGCCAGCTTCAGGCTGCGCTGCAGGAAGGTGAAGGCCGAGTAGCGGTGCAGCGTCTCGCGCAGGAAATGGGCGGCCCGGGTGTGGCGGTAGAACAGCACGTTCTCCCAGGGAACCAGCACGTCGTCGAAGACCACGATGGCATCCACTTCGTCGAAGCGATGGCTCAACGGATGGTCCTGGGCCGATGCGCGGGCGGCCAGGCCCGGGCGGCAGATGAAGCGCAGGCCGGGCGCGCCCAGGTCGCAGATGAAGCCTATGGCGTATTCGGACTGCGCCGCGTCGCCCCAGTGCGCCAGCCCCGGCTTGGTGAAGGCCTGGTTGGCATAGGCGGCAGCGGTCTCGTACTTGGCGCCGCGCACGATGACGCCTGCATCGGTCTCCTTGACCACGTGCAGCAGCACGTCGGGGTCCTGGTCCTGCGGCAGGCGCGAGCGGTCGCCCTTGGGGTCGGTGTTGGCCGATACGTGGAACAGGTCGCCACGCACCACGCGGCGGATGTGGGTGCGGATGTTGGCGGAAAAGCGCGGGTCCAGCTCGTTGAGCACGTCCTGGCCGTCGAACAGCGACCACATCTCGCCCACGCTCTCGTCGCCCACGCGCATGACCACGCCGCCCATGTCCTCCAGCAGCAGGTCGGTGGCGCGGCGCTTGTCCCACCAGTCCTGGCGCGTCAGCGGCAGCTTGTGGGCGATGGGGTGGCGCTCGCCGTCGCCTTCGTCGTAGGTGAGCGCGTCGCGCAGCGCGGCCTCGTGCTGCAGGTCGTACATGCGTGCACGGATGTCCACCAGCGGCTTGAACATGGGGTGGGTGGTCACGTCGTTGACGCGCTCGCCGTTCATCCAGACCCGCCGGCCATCGCGGATGGAGTCGCGGTACTGGCTGCCTGTCCTGATCATCAGCGGCTGGCCCACTTGCCGTCTTTGACCTCGTGCAGCTGCAGCTCCACGGGCACCTGCGTCTGGCCGTTGGCATCAAAGGTCACGGTACCGGTCACGCCGTCGTAGCGTATGGCGCGGATGGCCTTGGCCACGGCCTGCCGGTCCTTGGTGCCTGCCGTCTTGAGCGATTGCAAAAGGATGCCGGTGGCGTCGTAGGCGTACTTGGTGTACGGGCTCTCGGAGTCGGCATAGCCCTTGGCGGCATAGGCGCGGCTCATGGCGTCCAGACGGGGGTTGGTCTGCGATTTGGGCGTGCCGACGATGGTGCCGTCCGCGGCCGGGCCGGCGATCTGGATGAGCTGCGGATCGAAGATGCCGCTGATGCCCAGCATGGGCTGCTTCATGCCCAGCTCGGCCATCTGCTTGCGCACGATGCCGGCCTCGGTGATCACGCCGCCGAAGTAGACCGCGTCGGGGTTCAGGCTCTTGATCTTGGTGAGGATGGAGCGGAAATCCGTGGTGCCCACGGGGTAGCTTTCCTCGGCCACCACGCTGCCTTTTTCTGCCTTGTAGAAGCTGCCGAACGAGGCCAGGTTGGCGCGCCCGTAGTCGCTGGTGTCGGCAATGATGGCGATCTTTTTTGCGCCCAGGCCCGTGGCGGCCCAGGCGGCCAGCGGCTTGTTCTCGTTGACCAGGGTGGGCGTCACGCGCGTGGTGTTGGCGAAGTTCTGGTCGGTGATCTTGGGGCCGATGGCGCCCCAGACGATGAAGGGCATCTGCACGCGGTTGAACACCGGCAGCGTGGCCAGGGCCACGGGGCTGTTCCAGTGGCCTATGGCGCCCACCACGTCGCGGTCGTTGACCAGCTTGAGCGCGGCGGACACGCCGGTCTGCGGGTCGGAGGCATCGTCCAGCACCACGCCCTCCACCTTGAACGGCACGCCGGCCGTGGCATTCCACTGGTCTATGGCCAGCAGGAAGCCGTTCTTCGCGCCCAGGCCCTGCTGTGCGTTGCCGCCGCTGACGGGGCCGATGAAGCCCAGCTTCACGGTGGACTGGGACCAGGCCGCGCCGCAGGCCAGCGTGGCGGCGGCCAGCGCCAGGGCGGATGCGGCAAGGCGCCGGCGCGATGGCAGGAGGGCGGTGGTTGTCGTGAAGGCTTGCATGGTCGGTCGGTCCTGTTCAGGTGAAGACGAGGGGCAGCCATGGCGGCCCGGGCGGGGCCCGGGGCAGCGGGGCGCCACGGTGCATGGCGGGCTGGCCGGCGCTGTCTGGCAACGCCGCCGGATCAATGTATCGCCGCACCTGCCCGGGACTGGATCGCGTTTTCCGAAGCAGCGCCTCGGCAAAAGCGACGCAGGTTTTGTGCGGTTTCTTGCTTCAATGGCTGCGTGACATGGAGACAAGCGAAGCCCCGCCAACCCGGCCGAACCCGACACAAGAGGAACCCTATCGATGCATGACGCGCTGTTCCAGCAACTCATCAACTGGCTGACCCTGGGCTGCATCTACAGCCTGCTTGCCCTGGGTTTCAGCCTGTTGTTTGGCGTGCTGCAGGTGATTCACTTTTCCCATGGCGACGTGGCCATGGTCGCCCCCTTCATCGCCCTGGCGGCCGTGCAGGCCCTGGCCACCGCGCTGGGCGGCTCGGCCCCCTGGCTGGTGCTGGGCCTGGCCTGCCTGGTGGCCATTGCGGCGGTGGGAGGGCTGGGCATCGCCCTGGACCGGCTGGTGATCAGCCGCTTTCGCAATGCGCCGGCCATGATGCCGCTGGTGGCCACGGTGGCGCTGGGCATCGTGATCCGCGAGCTGATCCGCCACCTGTACCCGCAGGGCAGCAATCCGCACGCGTTCCCGGCGATTGCGCAGGGGGCCGTTCCCACCCCGTTCGGGCCGCTGCCCCTGATCAGCGTGGTCTCGGTGCTGGTGGCGGTGGCGCTGGTGGGCGTGCTGCTCTATGTGCTGCACCACACGCCCATGGGCATGCGCATACGCGCCGTGTCGCAGGACCGCGAAACCGCGCGGCTGTTCTCGATTGCGCCGGGGCCGGTGTTTCGCAACACCTTCTTCATTGCCTCGGCCACCGGCGCGGTGGGCGGCATCTTCCTGGCCAGCTATGCGGGCGTGGTGCGCTTTGACTTCGGCGTGCAGGCGGGCCTGATCGGCTTTTCCGCCGCGGTGGTCGGCGGCCTGGGGCGGCTGGGGGGCGCCATTGTCGGCAGCCTGCTGATTGCGGCCATCGAGACCATCGTGCAGGGCTATGTGCCCAACGGCACCTCGTACCGCCTGGTGTTCGTGTTCGCGCTGGTGATCCTGGTGCTGATCTTTCGCCCCGCCGGCCTGTTCGGCGTTCAGAAAATGGAGAAGGTGTGATGCAGACAACGACGATACAGGCGCCGCCGCGGGCGGCGCCACGGAGTGCGGGCTCTGCCGCCATCGTGCTGGGCGTGGCCCTGGCGGGCGCCGTGCTGCTGCGCCAGTTCCTGCTGGCCGAAAGCTGGATCACGGTGCTGGCGCTGCTGGCCTGCTTTGCCGTGGCCCTGGTCGAGGTGCAGAAACGCCCGCTGGTGGAGGACCGCATCGTGGCCGCCTTCGGCCAGTGCAGGCCGCTGGCCGTGGGCACGGGCGTGGTGCTGGCCCTGGTGTTTCCGTGGTTGCTGGGCGGTGACAGCTACGCCATGCACCTGATGATCATTGCCTGCCTGTACGCGGTGCTGGCGCTGGCGCTGAACTTCCAGCTGGGCAGCGCCAACATACCGAACTTCGCCACTGGCGCGTCCTACGGCATCGGCGCCTATGCGTCGGCCCTGCTGGCCATCCACTTCGGCGTGAGCTTCTGGATCTGCCTGCTGGTGGCCGCCGCCGTGGCCACGGTCTTCGGCTTTTTGCTGGGCCTGCCGTCCATGCGCACCCGCGACAGCTACCAGGCGCTGGTGACGATCGCTTTCGGCATCGTCGTGCACCAGCTGCTGATGAACCTGGAGTGGACGGGCGGCGCCAACGGCCTGGTGGGCATTCCTTCGCCCACATTGTTCGGCCATTCGTTCAACGACCCCATCACGCTGTGGGGCCACAGCCTGCCGGGCCAGGCCAACTTCTACTACGTGGCCGTCGCCCTGCTGGGGCTGGCCATCGTCTCGGCGCAGCGCCTGCACAGCTCGCGCGTGGGACTGGCCTGGAATGCCCTGCGCGACGACGAGATCGCCGCGCGCGCCTGCGGCATCAACGTCACCTGGTTCAAGGTCAAGGCCTTTGCGGTGGACGCCTTCCTGGCGGGCTTCGCGGGCACGGTGTATGCGTTCTATGTGAGCTTCATCTCGCCGGACAACTTCACCTTCCTGGTGTCCGTGACCATCATGACGCTGGTGATTGCAGGCGGCATGGACAACACGCTGGGCGTGATCGTCGGCGCCTTCCTGCTGACCATGCTGCCGGAGAAGCTGCGGGCGTTTTCCGACTACCGCATCCTGTTCTACGGCCTGGTGGTGATCGCCTTCCTCATCATCCGCCCGCGCGGCATCTTCCCCCAACGGGTGCGCAACCATGAGCATTGATTCCTATCCCACCCACCATGCCGCGCCCGCAGGTCCGCTGGTCCTGGAGGGGCGTGGCCTGACCATGCGCTTCGGCGGCCTGACGGCGGTGCAGGGCGTGGACATCCACCTGGCGGCGGGCGAGGTGCTGGGCATCATCGGGCCCAACGGCGCGGGCAAGTCCACCTTGCTGAACCTGCTGACCGGCATCTACCAGCCCACCGAGGGCGAGGTGCTGCTGCAAGGCCGCTCGCTCAAGGGCATGGCCGCGCACGACATCGCGGGCGCCGGCATTGCGCGCACCTTCCAGACCAGCCGGCTGTTCGGCTCGCTGAGCGTGCTGGACAACGTGATCATCGGCATGCACGCGCGCACCCGCTGCGGCGTGCTCACCGCGCTGCTGCGCCCGGCCGTCTCGCGCGCCGAGATGAAGCGCTGCGCCGAGCGCGCCTGCGCGCTGCTGCAAAGCGTGTCCAGCGACCTGCACCAGCGCCGCAACGTGCTGGCCAGCAGCCTGCCGCAGGCCGACCGCCGCCGCCTGGAGATTGCGCGCGCCCTGGCCGCCGAGCCCCGCATCGTGCTGCTGGACGAGCCCTCCAGCGGCATGGACGATCGCGACACCGATGCGCTGATCGCCGACATCCAGCGCCTGCGCGAAGGCAATCCGGCGCTGGGCTTCATCATCATCGAGCACGACATGCGGCTCATCGCCACCTTGCCGCACCGCGTGATGGTGCTGGACTACGGACGCAAGATCGGCGACGACAGCTTCGAGGCAGTGCGCCGGCTGCCGCGCGTGCAGGAAGCCTATCTGGGCAGAAAGGCCAGCCATGCTTGAACTGGACTCCATCAGCACGCGCTATGGCGTGGTGAACATGCTCAACCAGGTCTCGCTGCAGGTGCCCGAGCACAGCATCGTCTGCCTGCTGGGCCCCAACGGCGCGGGCAAGACCACCACCTTCAAGGCCATTGCGGGCCTGCTGCCCGTGCACCACGGCGCCATCCGCGTCATGGGCCAGCCGCTGGCGCGCATGCGCACCGAGGACCTGGCCGGCCTGGGCGTGGGCTTCGTGCCCGAAGGGCGGCGCCTGTTTGCCGAGCTGACCGTGCAGGAGAACCTGAAGATCGGCCACGACGCGCTGCGCCCGCAGCAGGGCTTTGCCCAGGCGCTGGAGCGCGTGGTGGCCCTGTTCCCCCGGGTGGGCGAGCGCCTGTCGCAGGCGGCGGGAACGCTGTCCGGCGGCGAGCAGGCCATGGTGGCGCTGGGCCGCGTACTCATGGGCGAGCCGCGCCTGGTGGTGATGGACGAGCCCACGCTGGGGCTGTCGCCCAAGCTCATCGAGGAGTACTTCGAGACGGTGCAGCGCATCCACAGCCAAGGCATCACCGTGCTGCTCATCGAGCAGAACGCCGAGGCGGCGCTGTCCATCGCCCACACGGGCTATCTGCTGCTCAAGGGCCAGCTGGTGGCCTCGGGCACGGCCAGCGAGCTGCTGGCCAACGACGTGGTGAAGCACCTGTACCTGTAGCGCCGCACGGGCGGCCTTCACCTCCTTCCCTTTTTTGTTGCGGACCACACCAAGGCAGTCGGCACCGCGCCGATGCGGGACGGCCTGCGCCTTTTTTTCCTGAGAGACCCACACCATGACAGCTGAAATCCAAACCATCAACACGCTCGTGGTCGGCGCCGGGCAGGCCGGCATCGCGGCCAGCGAACACCTGAGCCAGCTCGGCGTAGAGCACCTGGTGCTGGAGCGCCAGCGCATCGCCCAGGCCTGGCGCACGGGGCGCTGGGACTCGCTGGTGGCCAACGGGCCGGCCTGGCATGACCGCTTTCCGGGCCTGGAGTTCAAGGGCGACCGCGACGGCTTTCCCGGCAAGGACGAGGTGGCCGACTACTTCGAGGACTATGTCCGCCAGATCAAGGCGCCCGTGCGCACCGGCGTGGAGGTCAGGCGGGTCACGCGCAACCAGGGCCGGCCGGGCTTCACGGTGGAAACGTCCGAGGGCGTGATCGAGGCCCGCAACGTGATCGCGGCCACGGGGCCGTTCCAGGTGCCGGTGATCCCGCCGATAGCGCCGGCTGCGCCAGCTGCGCCCGCAGATGGCCGCCTGCTGCAGATCCATTCCGCGCACTACCACCGCCCCGCGCAGCTGCCCGAAGGCGCCGTGCTGGTGGTGGGCGCAGGCTCCTCGGGCGTGCAGATCGCTGACGAACTGCAGCGCGCGGGCCGCAAGGTGTTTCTCTCGGTAGGCGCGCATGACCGGCCGCCGCGCGCCTACCGCGGCCGTGATTTCTGCTGGTGGCTGGGCGTGCTGGGCGAATGGGATGCGGCCATTGCCAAGCCCGGCCGCGAGCATGTGACCATTGCCGTCAGCGGCGCGCGCGGCGGCCACACCGTGGACTTTCGCGCGCTGGGACACCAGGGCATCACCCTGGTGGGGCTGACCGAGTCCTTCGCCGATGGCAGTGTGCGCTTTAGGGACGACCTGGCCGAGAACATCGCCAACGGCGACGCCAACTACCTGGCCATGCTCGATGCGGCCGACGACTACATCCGCCGCAACGGCCTGGACCTGCCCGAGGAGCCCGAAGCGCGCAGGCGCCTGCCCGATCCCGAGTGCGTGACCCATCCGCTGCGCGAACTCGACCTGGCCGCCGCAGGCATCACCTCCATCATCTGGGCCACGGGCTACAGGGTGGACTTCAGCTGGCTGCAGGTGGACAGCTTCGAGCCCGGCGGCAAGCCACGCCACCACCGCGGCGTGGGCCATGAGCCGGGCATCTACTTCCTGGGCCTGCCCTGGCTGTCGCGCCGTGGCTCGTCCTTCATCTGGGGCGTGTGGCATGACGCCAAGTTCGTGGCCGACCACATCGCCAAGCAGCGCCGCTACAGCGACTACGACGCCGCCGCCCGCAGCAGGTAGCAGGTAGCGCGCTCTGAGACACCTTCCCATCCACCCCCTGCAGGAGCCAGACCATGCCCACCCATACCCGCATCCGCATGTTCAACACCAAGGACACCTATCCCAACCAGTCGCTGGACAACGACCTGTGCCAGGCCGTGCGCGCCGGAAACACCGTCTATGTGCGCGGCCAGATCGGCACCGATTTCGAGGGCAACCTGGTCGGCCTGGGCGATCCGCAAAAGCAGGCCGAGCAGGCGATGAAGAACGTCAAGCAGCTGCTGGAGGAAGCGGGCAGCGACCTGTCGCACATCGTCAAGACCACCACCTACATCATCGACCCGCGCTACCGCGAGCCCGTCTACCAGGAAGTGGGCAAGTGGCTCAAGGGCGTGTTTCCCATCTCCACGGGGCTGTGCATCTCGGCCCTGGGGCAGCCGCAGTGGCTGATGGAGATCGATGTGATCGCGGTCATCCCCGATGACTGGCAGCCGCGGGCCAGCGCCTGAGCGTCAACCACAGCAAGCACCTGGTACAGCTGCATCGGCAGGAGGAAGAAACCATGACTTTTTCGATTGTGGGGCGCTGCGAGCGCACCGGGCAGCTGGGCGTGGCCATCAGCTCGTCCAGCATTGCGGTGGGCGCGCGCTGCCCCTGGGTGCGCGCGGGCGTGGGCGTGG
>NZ_JTKZ01000895.1:0-1022 GCF_000799035.1 Delftia sp. ZNC0008 | reverse complement strand
CCCCCGCGATGCGCTGGCGCGGCTGGACACGGGCGATGCGCGCTGGCGTGCGGCGGCCGACAAGGCCCGGCGCGTGCTGGGCAAGCCGATTGCGCTGCTCATCCAGGGCGAGTCCGGCGTGGGCAAGGAATGGTTTGCGCGCGCGGCCCACGACAGCGGGCCGCGCCGCGACGGCCCGTTCGTGGCCATCAACTGCGCGGCCATGCCCGAGTCGCTGATCGAGGCCGAGCTGTTCGGCTACCGCCAGGGCGCCTTCACGGGCGGGCGGCGCGAAGGACAGGCGGGCCTGCTGCGCCAGGCGCACGGCGGCACCCTGTTCCTGGACGAGATCGGCGACATGCCGCTGTCGCTGCAGACCCGGCTGCTGCGCGTGCTGCAGGAGCGGCAGGTGGTGCCGCTGGGCGGCGGCACGCCCGTTGCGGTCGATTTCGCGCTGGTCAGCGCCTCCAACCGCAGGCTGCGCGAGGATGCCGACCAGGGGCGCTTTCGTGCCGACCTGTACTACCGCATCAACGGCCTGGCCGTGGAGCTGCCTCCGCTGCGCGAGCGCGGCGACTTCGAGGCGCTGGCCGCGCGCATGCTGGCCGACATCGAACCCGCGCGCCCGCTGCGCATGGCACCGGCCCTGCTGGCGCAGCTGGCCGGCCATGGCTGGCCCGGCAATCTGCGCCAGTGCGCCAGCGTGCTGAGAACGGCCTGCGCCATGCTCGATCCCCATGAGGACTGCCTGCAGTGGCAGCACCTGCCCGACGACTTCCAGGCCGAGCTGGCGCAGACCGCCCGCAGCGGCCCCCGGCTCGACGCTGCGCCGCAGAGCCTGGATGAACTCTCGCGCTCGGCCGTGCGGCAGGCGCTGGAGAACTGCCGGGGCAATGTCACCCAGGCCGCGCGCATGCTGGGCATCAGCCGCCAGACGCTGTACCGCAAGCTGGCCCAGGACCGTGCGGCGGACGGCTTGCGGCTGCAGTGAGGCGCTTGCCGGTGCTCAGGCCTTGAAGGTGATCCAGGGCCTGAGCTTCACG
>NZ_JTKZ01000434.1:0-8892 GCF_000799035.1 Delftia sp. ZNC0008 | reverse complement strand
GCCAGCTGGCCCGGGGCGAGACGCGGCTGCGCCTGTCGCTGGGCGCGCGCTTTGCCACGCAGTGGCTGCTGCCCCGGCTGCCGCGCTTTCGCGCCGCGCATCCGCAGATCGAACTGAGCTTTGACATCAGCGACGAGGTGCGCGACTTCGACGCCGATGACATTGATGCCGGCATCCGCTTCGGCACCGGCCGTGATGCGCACACCCTGGCGGTGCGCCTGTTCGACGCCAGGGTGATCCCCGTCTGCAGCCCGGCCCTGCTGCAGTCCGGCCCGCCGCTGGCCAGCCCCGCCGACCTGCTGGGCCACACGCTGTGCCACGTGGACTGCATGGTGGACGGCCAGGTCTGGCCGAACTGGCCGATGTGGATGGCAGCGGCCGGCGTGGAGGGCCTGGACGCAGGCCGCTGCATCGCATTCACCGACTCCAGCCATGTCGTGCAGGCCGTGCTGGACGGCGGCGCCGTGGGCCTGGTCGAGCAGGACCTGGTGGCCGAAGACCTGGCCCGCGGCCGCCTGGTGCGCCTGTTCGACATCGCCGTGGGCCTGGGCCCGGCCTATGCCTACAACCTGCTCTACCCCCGGCGCAGCCAGGGCCGGCCGGCCATCGAGGCCCTGCGTGCGTGGGTGCTGCAGGAGGCCGGGCTGTAGCGCCTACTTCCGTACGGGATCGGCAAATCGCATCAACCCGCGCACCACGGCCTGCACGGCCGGGTCTTGCTGCGAGGCGCTGCGGCAGGCCAGACCCAGCGGGCGTGTCAGGGCGGGACTCAGCCCGCGCTGCTGAAGGGTGCGGCTGACGGCGTCCATGGGCTCCTCGCGTGGCAGGACGGTGGGACCGTGGCCTGCGGCGACCAGGGCGCGTATGCCTTCGGGATAACTCATCTCCATGCGCGGCTGGGGTAGCAGGCCGGCCTGGGCAAACCATTGCGACAGCAGGCGGTGCATCTGGGTGCCGGCGGCAAAGCCTATCCAGGGCTGGGCGTTGAGCCATTCGGGCGTGATCTGGTCGGGCAGCGGCATCTGCGGCGGCGCGAACAGCTCCATGGGGTCGTTGCGCCAGGCCAGCACCTCGAGCCCCGCAGCCACGGGCTGGGGCAGGCCGACCAGGGCTAGGTCCAGGCTGCCGGCCGCCAGGCGCTGCATGGCCTGGGCCGAGCTCACGACTTCCAGGCGCAGCTCCACGCTCGGTGCGTGCTCGGCCAGCCATTGCAGCAGTTCGGGCAGCAGCAGGGGGCTGACGCCGGCCGAGGCGCCTATGCGCACGCTGGCGCCAAAGCCCTCGGCACGCTTGCGCACCTGGCGCAGCAGGGATTCGCTGTCTGCCAGCAGGCGGCGTCCGCCTTCGGCCAGCAGTTCGCCCGCAGGCGTCAGCTGCGCCTGGCGCTTGCCGCGCACCAGCAGCGGTGTGTCCAGGCGCGCTTCCAGCTCCTGGATGTGCAGGCTGACGGCAGGCGGTGACAGGTGCAGGGCCTGGGCCGCGGCGGCCAGGGTACCCAGGTCGGCCACGGCCACCAGGGTCTGGAGCTGGTCGAGGTTCAGGCGTCGCATCAGGTTTCCTGAAGATAAGGTTCCGAAGATTCGACTTTATCTAATCTGGGTGCGAATCCATCATCCCGTCCCGTATCAGGAACGAGGCCATGGAATGGAATTGAGCAACGCGGTGCTGGCCGCGGCCCTGGGGGCCGCGCTGATGAATGCGGGATGGAACAGCGCCATCAAGCTGGGCGGCGACAAGATGGTCGCCATGGCGCTGACCACGGGGCTGGCCAGCCTGTGGTCTCTGCTGGTGCTGCCCTGGCTGGACTGGCGTGCGGCGGCGCTGTGGGATGCATCGGTGTGGTGGTGGCTGGCGGCTTCGGTGGCCGTGCACACCGTCTACCACTTCGTGCTGCCGCGGGCCTACCAGCATGGCGAGTTCGGCGTGGTCTACCCGGTGGCACGTGGCAGTGCGCCACTGTTCGTCACGCTGGGCGCGGCGCTGCTGGCCGGTGAGTGGCCGGGCGCGACCGGGCTGGCCGGCGTGCTGTGCCTGTCGCTGGGCGTGCTGGCGCTGTCGTTGCGCAGCGGCGCGGCCAGCGGTTATGGCGGCAGCGGCCATGCGCTGGCCACGGGCGCCATGATTGCCTGCTACACGGTCATCGACGGGCTGGGTGCGCGCGCATCCGGTTCCGCGTTGCTCTATGCGGCCCTGCTCACGCTGGGCGATGGCCTGGCCACGGTGCTGATCGTTGCCTGGCGGCGCGGTCCTGCCGTGCTGCGCGCCGATGCACGCACCTGGCGCCTGTGCGCCCTGGCCGCCGCCATGCAGCTGAGCGCCAGCTGGATGGCGACCTGGGCGCTGTCGCAGGCGCCCATGGGGCTGGTGTCTGCACTGCGTGAAAGCAGCGTGCTGTTTGCAGGCTGGATTGCCGCCTGGCTGATGCGCGAGCGCCCGGGCCGCGTGCGCATGCTGGCCTCGGCCCTGGTGTTCGGCGGCATCGTGCTGGTGCGCTGGGGCGGCTGATCCGCCCGGCGCCAACGGCGGCTGCGTGCTCAGCCGTGGCTGATGCGCGTGCCCAGCAGGGACAGGAACTGTGCGATCCAGGCCGGATGGGCCGGCCAGGCGGGGGCGCTGACCAGATTGCCTTCGGTGTGCGCCTGGTCCACGCCGATATCGGCGTAGGTGCCGCCGGCCAGTTCGACCTCGGCACGGCAGGCCGGGTAGGCCGAGCAGGTGCGGCCCTTGAGCACGCCGGCGCCGGCCAGCAGCTGGGCGCCATGGCAGACGGCGGCCACGGGCTTGTTGTTGTCGAAGAAGTGGCGCACGGCGGCGCGCACGGCATCGTAGTTGCGCAGGTATTCAGGGCCGCGTCCGCCGGGGATCACCAGGGCGTCGTACTGCTCGGGCTTGATGTCGGCGAAGCTGGCGTTGAGCGTGAAGTTGTGGCCGGGCTTTTCGCTGTAGGTCTGGGCGCCCTCGAAATCATGGATGGCCGTCTTGATGTGGTCCCCCGCCTTCTTGTCGGGGCAGACCGCGTGCACCGTGTGTCCCACGGCCTGCAGGGCCTGGAACGGGACCATGGTTTCGTAGTCCTCGCAGTAGTCTCCGCAGATCATCAGAATCTTCTTGCCGGCCATGTGCTTGCTCCTTCGAAAAAAGTCAGAGGGAACGAGCATTGTGGCAGTGTCGGTGACGCCAACGTGACCGGCTGCAGAAACGGGCCCGCGCAATGAAAAAGAGAGCCGAAGCTCTCTTTTGCGGGGACAGGCAGGCTGCAGCTCAGGCCGTCAGGCGCTGCAGCGCTTCGCGGTACTTGGCGGCCGTCTTCTCGGTCACCTCCTGGGGCAGGCGGGGCGCCGGGGCGCTCTTGTCCCAGGGCTTGCCGTTGACCTGGGCCTGCTCCAGCCAGTCGCGCACGAACTGCTTGTCGTAGCTGGGCGGGTTCTCGCCCTTGGCCAGCGCCTGGGCATAGCCTTCCACGGGCCAGTAGCGCGAGCTGTCGGGCGTGAGCACCTCGTCCATCAGCACCAGTTCGCCGTTTTCGTCCAGGCCGAATTCGAACTTGGTGTCGGCAATGATCATGCCCTTTTCGAGGGCGATGGCCGCAGCTTCCTTGTAGATGCGGATGGCTGTATCGCGGATCTGGGAGGCCAGCTTCTCGCCGACCATCTCCACCGTGCGCTCGTAGGTGATGTTCTCGTCATGGTCGCCCATCTCGGCCTTGGCGGCCGGCGTGTAGATGGGCTCGGGCAGCTTGGCGGCGTTGGTCAGGCCTTCGGGCAGGGGAACGCCGCAGACCGAGCGCGATTCCTGGTATTCCTTCCAGCCGCTGCCGGCCAGGTAGCCGCGCACCACGGCCTCGATCAGCACGGGCTTGAGGCGCTTGACCAGCATGGAGCGGCCCGTGACCTGGGGCACTTCGGCGGGCGTGACCACGGATTCGGGCGCTTCGCCGGTCAGGTGGTTGGGGCAGATGTGGCCGAGTTTGTCGAACCAGAACAGCGCCATCTGCGTCAGCAGCTCGCCCTTGCCGGGGATGGGCTCGCCCATGATCACGTCAAAGGCCGAGAGGCGGTCCGAGGCCACCATCAGGATGCGGTCATCGCCCACGGCATAGTTGTCGCGCACCTTGCCGCGCGCGAGCAGCGGCAGCGAGGCAATGTTGGAAGTGTGCAGGGCGGAGGGACGGGACTGGGTGGTCATGTGAGGCAAGGGGCAATCTGGCAAAGAGGCTGCAGGGGCCGGAGGGCTGCAAGCGGCACGCGCAGGAGCGCGATTCTACCCAACGGCGCCTCACGGTGACGGACGGCCTGTGGCCACCCCCACCCCAGGGGCGCAGCCTGGCAAACCCGCCGATTGTGCGCCCAATCGCATGGCGCGCAAAACCCGCCTCCAAGGCCCTGCACCGTCCTGCGCTATCGGCTTGCGGCGTTGCTTTTGACCCGACCCGGGCGCATAGTGGATTCGCAAGCAAACGAATGCGCATTCCGGCCTGCAAGCACCTGTCCCGGCGGATCGTCCCCCGGTGGACCGGGCTGTTTCCATCCAGAGCAAGGAGTGTTTAGATATGAATCTGACGATTAGTGGGCATCACCTGGAGGTCACTCCCTCGCTGCGCAGTTACGTCATGGCCAAGCTCGAACGCATTCTTCGACACTTTGACCAGGTGGTGGATGTCAAGGTCTTGCTGACCGTTCATAACCAGAAGGAGAAGGAAAAGCGCCAACGTGCCGGTTGCACGCTGCGCGTCAAGGGCCAGGATCTCTTTGTCGAAACCTCTCACTTCGACCTTTATGCCGCCGTCGACGCGCTGGCTGACAAGCTGGACCGCCTTGTGGTGCGCTACAAGACCCGCCAGCAGGGCAGCCGCTACGGCACGGCCAAGCGGCTCGATGATGCTGGACTGACCCTGGCGTCAGTCGGGTGACAGGTAAGGCGCCGGCCCTGTGCGGGCGCTTACAATACCTGCGTTTTTGTGGCTGATGTGCCACGCACGACCACCGCCCTTCGGGGCGGTTTTTGATGGGGGTCAGGGTTTCCCCACGGTTTCCGGCACTGCGGTGCATAATTGTTTCCCGAACCATGAACCGTCTTGCCTCCATCCTGCCCGCCGCTCAAGTGCTCGTGAGCGTCGACGTCACCAGCAAAAAGCGCGCTTTCGAAGAAGCAGGTCTGCTATTCGAGAGCCTGCATGGCCTGTCCCGCGCACTCATCACCGACAGCCTCTTCGCGCGTGAACGCCTGGGCTCGACGGGGCTGGGCCATGGCGTGGCCATTCCCCACGGTCGCATCAAGGGGCTGACCGCTCCGATGGCAGCCGTGTTCCAGCTGGACCATCCCATTGGCTTCGATGCGCCCGATGAGCAGCCCGTGGGCCTGCTGATCTTTTTGCTGGTGCCCGAAGCGGCGACGCAAAAGCATCTGGAAATCCTTTCTGAAATCGCCGAACTGCTCAGCGACAGCCAGCTGCGCGAGCGGCTGAAGTCCTGCGGCGATGCGGCCCGGCTGCATGGAATGATTGCCGGCTGGCAGTCTTCCGCCGCTCCGCTGGTCTAGACTTTCGTCTTCCCCTTTTCACGGGCCTTGCCATGAGACCCAGTGCCATCAGCGCCGACGTCCTTTTCGAGGAGTTCCGCTCCAGCCTGCGCTGGGAGTGGGTGGCGGGCCTGGGGGCCTCGGAGCGCCGCTTCGACGAGATGGCCGTGCGCTCGGCGCGCTCGGGCGCCGATCTCGTCGGCTACCTGAACTACATCCATCCCTACCGGCTGCAGGTGCTGGGCGAGCGTGAGATCGCCTATCTGACCAACGCCACGCCGCAGGACTGCCAGCGCCGCGTGGCACGCATCGTCACGCTGGAGCCGCCCGTGCTGGTGCTGGCCGATGGCCAGACGGCGCCCGAGGCGCTGCTGTCCATGTGCGAGCGTGCTCACATTCCCATGTTCGCCACGCGCGAGCAGTCGGCCTTCGTGATCGATGTGCTGCGCGCCTACCTGGCCAAGCATTTCGCCGACCGCACGACCATGCATGGCGTGTTCATGGACATCCTGGGCATGGGCGTGCTGATCACGGGCGAGTCGGGCCTGGGCAAGAGCGAGCTGGGGCTGGAGCTGGTGACGCGCGGCAACGGCCTGGTGGCCGACGATGCCGTGGACCTGTACCGCATCAACCAGACCACGATCGAAGGCAAGTGCCCCGAGCTGCTGCAGAACCTGCTGGAGGTGCGCGGCATCGGCCTGCTCGATATCCGCGCCATCTTTGGCGAGACGGCCGTGCGCCGCAAGATGCGTCTCAAGCTCATCGTGCACCTGGTGCGCAAGGAAACCATGGAGCGCGAATACGAGCGGCTGCCAGCCGAGCCGCTGACGCAGGACGTGCTCGGCGTGCCCGTGCGCAAGGTGGTGATCCAGGTGGTGGCGGGCCGCAACATCGCCGTGCTGGTGGAGGCGGCCGTGCGCAATGCCATCTTGCAGCTGCGCGGCATCGACACCTACCAGGAATTCGTGCAGCGCCACCGCCGCGCCATGGAACGCGGCGACACCTTTTAGCGGTCTGCGCCGTCGCGGCGTCCGGCTGCCTGTTGCCGGCGGCCTGTTGCCTGGCCCCCACTGTTTTCCCCGGGATTGTTTGCGGACCGTGCGCCCATGTTTGCGCGCGGTGCGTTGTCGTTGTTTTCTCAAATAAGAATAATTCTCATTTTCTATAATTCGGGCAGATGCCGTATCCGGCCTGTGTCCCGACGGGCTGCGGGCCTGGATGCGGCGCATTTTCTTCCGCCTTGAAAGCCCTCCCGGATGTCCTCTCGTTCCCGCACCGGCCTGCCGCGCGCAGGCGCTGTCAGCCCCTTCGCCCCCGTTTCACCGTTCCACGGCCTGGGCACCATCGCCCGTGTCTGCGCCATGGTTGCCGCTGCCGCTTTGCCCGCCGCCTCCTGGGCGGCCGACGCCGAACTGGGCGAGATCACGGTGCGCAGCACCACCGATCCCCAGGCACTGCCCACCGTGGCGCCGGGCGGCCAGGTGGCCAAGGGCGCGGGCCTGGGCGTGCTGGGCCAGCGCGATGTGATGGATACGCCGTTCAACATCACCTCCTACACGGCCGAAGGCATTGCCGACCAGCACGCGACCACGCTGATGTCGGTGCTGGAAAACGACCCCTCCGTGCGCTTCACCACCAACACCGGCCACGCCTACGAGAACTTCACCATCCGCGGCCTGGGTGTGAATGCCTCGGAACTGGGCTTCAACGGCCTGTACGGCCTGGCGCCCGATGGCCATGTGCCCACCGAGATGATCGAGCGCGTGGAAGTGCTCAAGGGCCCGGGTGCGCTGCTGAGCGGCATGACGCCGGGCGGCGCCGTGGGCGGCACCATCAACCTGGTGACCAAGCGTCCGCTGGCCCGGGACCTCACGCGCGTGACCACCATGCTCAGCAGCTCCTCGCAGCTGGGCCTGCAGGCCGATGTGTCGCGCCGCTTCGGCCCGGAACGCCGCCTGGGCATACGCATCAACGGCAGCACCTCGGGCGGCGATACCGAGATCGACGGCCAGAACCGCCGCCATGGCCTGGGCGCACTGGCGCTCGACTACCAGGGCGACGGTTTCACGCTGGGTCTGGATGCCTACAGCTACCGCTCCAACATCCGCGACGGCAGCCCGATGATGGTCAGCATGCAGAACCTCAAGCAGGTGATTGCAGCGCCCGACGCCAAGACCAATCTCTTCCCGGGCATACGTGCCCAGCAGCAAAGCGATGCGCTGATGCTGCGCGGCTCGGTGGACCTGGGGGCGGACTGGACGCTGTTCGGCTCGGTGGGCAGCGGCAAGCATTCCTATGACGGCATGCTCAACGGCACGCGCGTGGTGATGCGCGCCCAGGGCGACGGCTCGGCCGTGGGTCAGACCTACAACCAGTACGGCTACACCGACAGCATGGCGGCCGAGTTCGGCGTGCGCGGGCGCCTGCGCACGGGCAGCGTGAACCATCTGCTGGTCGCCTCCGTGAACTGGATGAACCAGAAGGGCGGCCGCGCGGCCGTGGCCACCAGCGCCAGCTACATCACCAACATCTACGACCCTGCGCCCATCACGCTGGCCGGCCCCTACGGCGCCATCAAGCAGGAGCGCGACGACGTGCTCAGCAGCCTGGCCCTGGCCGACACGCTGAGCTGGGGTGGCGACACCGTACAGCTCACCGTGGGCGCGCGTCTGCAGCGCGTGAACCAGAAGATGGCGCGCTATGACGAACATGCCATCTCGCCCGCGCTGGGCCTGGTGGTCAAGCCCTGGGGCGATACGGTCTCGCTGTACGCCAACCATGTGCAGGGCCTGAGCGCGGGCTCCATCGTCGGCGCCACCTACGCCAATGCCGGCGAAGTGTTCGCGCCCTACAAGACCAAGCAGTTCGAGATCGGCGCCAAGTGGCGCACGGGTGATTTCACGCAGACGGTCTCGCTGTTTCAGATCGAGCGGCCTTCGTCCGTGGTGGAGACTGCGACCAACCGCCTGCTGATGGATGGCGAGCAGCGCAACCGGGGCCTGGAGTGGAATGTGTTCGGCGAGCCGCTGCGCGGCACGCGCGTGCTGGGCGGCCTGGCCTATACGCAGGCCATCCAGAGCAAGACCCAGGGCGGCGCGCGCGACGGCTACGGCGTCTACGGCGTGCCGCGCTGGACGGCCAACCTGGGCGGCGAGTGGGATGTGCCCGCGCTGCCGGGCGCCACGCTCACCGGCCGCCTGATCTACACGGGCGCGCAATGGGTGAATTCGGCCAACACGCTGAAGATGCCCAGCTGGACCCGCGTGGACGTGGGCGCGCGCTATGCCACCCGCATCGCGGCCAAACCCGTCACCTTCCGCGCCACGGTGGAGAACCTGTTCGACAAGTCCTACTGGGCCGGTAGCTTCAACGCGG
>NZ_JTKZ01000542.1:0-6533 GCF_000799035.1 Delftia sp. ZNC0008 | reverse complement strand
AGCAGTGCGGCGCCTGCGATCAGCCAGGGGCTGCGCGCCGCGCGCAGCACGGCGGCAGGCAGCGGGCGGGGCGCGGCGCCGGTGTTCAGGGTGGCTTCATTGGCCATAGCCGGGCATCCTCAGGTGTTGTTCCAGCCAGCGGCCCGCCAGGCTGACCAGCCAGGTCAGCAGGCCGAACCACAGCAGGATGAGCAGCAGCAGCTCCAGCACGTTGTCGCGCTGCGACCAGATCATGATGGACTCGTAGGTCACGTCGCCCACGGCAATGGCCGAGGCCACGGCCGTCATCTTCACCAGGTCCACCAGGTTGTTGGTCAGCGAGGGCAGGGCAAAGCGCACGGCCAGCGGCAGCTGCACGCGCACCAGCAGCTGGTGCTGCGAAAAGCCCAGCGAGCGCGCTGCCTCCAGCGTGGTGGCGGGCACGGCCTCGATGCCGGCGCGCAGCGCCTCGGCATGGAACACGCCCTTGTGCAGCGAGACCACGATCACCACCCAGACAAAGGGCGTGAGCGGGTTGTTGCCCGCGCCCCAGTCGCGCAGTTGCTGGGTGATCAGCATGTTGAGCACCAGGAAGGCGCAGTACAGCTGCACCAGCGTGGGCGTGTTGCGCGTGACCTCCACAAAGGCGCGTGCAGGCCGTGCCAGCCAGGCGCGGCCCGAGGTCAGGGCCGCCGCCAGCGCCACGCCGGCCGCCAGGCTGCCGGCAATGGTCAGCAGGGCCAGCTGCACGGTCACGAACATGCCGCGCACAAAGGCCTGGCGCTCGGACACATCCAGCACGAAGGCGTAGTTCAGGCCCAGGCCCTTGAGCGCTTGCACGCCCTGGGCGAGTAGAGAGTCGTTCATGGTGGGAAGGCGCAAGACGGCCGGCAGGACCGGGTGCCCGGGGCGCAGCCCGGTGCAGCTTGTCGTGCCGGTCCTGCGTGTCAGCCAGCCGTGCCCTTGAACCTGGCCTGCAGCTCGGGCAGCAGCGGGTTGGCCGGCTCGATGCCCACGCGCTTTTCGGCGGCGATCAGCCAGCCCGTGCGGTGCCAGTCCTGCACCACCTTGTCCACGGCGGCGATGGTGTCGGCCTCGCCCTTGCGGGTCCAGACCACGGAAGGCGCGGGCAGCACCTCGCCGGCGATGGGAGCCGAGTAATGCGCCCATTCGGGGTTGCTGCGCAGCAGCGGGTAGATCAGCGTGCTGTCATGCACGGCGGCCACGCAGTTGCCGCCCTTGAGCGCCAGCAGCGAGTCCGACGAGCTCTTGTAGCCATGCACCTGGGCGTCGTACTCGCTGGCCAGCGGCTTGGCAAAACTGCTGCCCTGGGACACGCACACGGGCCTGCCGCGCAGGTCTTCCCACCTGGCGATGCCGCTGCCCTTGCGCACGGCGGCAATGCCGCCCACGCGGTAGAAGGGCGTGGGCGCGTAGCCCAGGGTCTCGGCACGGTCGGGGTTCAACTCCATGGAGGCGATCAGCAGATCCACCTTGCCGGCCTGCAGGAACTGCACGCGCGTGGCGGTCTGCACCTGGACCAGCTCGGCCTCCACGCCCAGGCCCTTGGCCAGGGCGCGTGCCAGCTCGGGGTTCCAGCCCACCAGCTGCTGGGTGGACGGGTCGATGGAGCCGAAGGGCCCGCCATTGACCAGCACGCCAATGGTGACCTTGCCGCGCTGCTTGATCTTGTCCAGCGTGGCATCGGCCCGGGCCTGGGTGCAGGCCAGGGCCAGCGCGGCGGCGATGAAGGTCAGGGATGCGGAAAGGGTGGCGCGGGGCTGGCGGCGCAGGGTGGGGCTTGTGTGCATGGCGGGAGCGGGGCGGTCGGGACAAACGAAAGATGCGTACGCCTGCATCTTCTGGCCGCCCTTGACCCACGGCAACAAAGCTTTGGGAGCATGTTTATGCGCTTTGCGTCGCTGCATCAGGGTGATCACCAGGGAAATGTGGGCCCGAGGCAGGGCGGGTCGATGGTGTAATCGCGACGGCCGGGGTGCTGCACGCACCGGCACCTCCCAGCGAGCCCTCTTCCATGCACCAAGCCCTAGCGTCCCTACTCGCCCCTCTCGCCTGCGCCGCCCTGCTGTGTGCCAGCCCCGTGGCCCGGGCCGCCAATCCCACCAGCTCGGGCAATTGCGAGGAAAGCTCCACCAACATGTCCGAGGTGCGCGCCTGCCTGCACGAGCAGAACGTGGCCATGGTCAAGGCCGCCTACGTCTCGCTGTCGCTCAAGCTCAAGGCCCGCATGCCCCAGGCATCGGAAGAGCTGGAAGTGGCGCAGAGAAACTGGGTGCAGTACGCGCGCAGTGCCTGCGAGTTCCTGGCCGAATTCAATTCCGCCAGCTTTGCCAAGGACGATGCGCGCGCCAACTGCTGGAGCGACTTCGCCCGCGCCCGCGCCAAGCAGCTCAAGTCCTGGGAAATGCAGCTGGACAAGAAGCCCTGAGGGCGGGGACGCTGCTCACTGGTAGTTCAGCGTGAAGGTGGCCCTGCCGTTGGCCTGCCCCGTCGTGACTGCCGCAGCGGTCTGCACGTATTTGGCAGTCAGCGGGATCTTGAACTGGGCAATGCCTTGGGCGATGGTTCCCGCACTCCATTGGTTGGTGTTGCCAGGCACGTTGGAGTCCGGGCCGTAGCCGAGTGCGGTGCCATCCTTCAGTATCTGTATGCCTATTCCGGTGGCAACCGGCTTGCCGCCTGGCGTGGCCTGGCTCAAGGTCAGGACGGTGCTCCGATTGCTGGTGTCGTTGGCATCGGTGAGCGTGACGTGGGGGCGCAGAACGCTTGCGGGCGCGCCGCCCTTGCATTCCAGCGTGATGTCGAAGTGCTGGGGGATGGAGGTGGATTGGAGGCCCGTGAATCGCAGGATGGGCACAGCGCCCATGGGTACGGAGATGGCCGAGGCGGCCACCGAGCAGGAGGGACCGACCACCACCCTGGTGCGGCCGGACAGGTTGACGTTTCCTGCGGTGCAGCCGGGGCACTGGAATCGCATATCGACGTTCATCCCGGAGCCCGTTAGCACGCCAGCGGAAACGCTGCCGGTTTTCACCAGCTCGATCCAGACATCCTGGGGGGATGAACTATTCCAGAAATAACCCAGCGCGCCCGAATTATTTTCTGATTCGGTGGTAATGGGCATGGTTCTGCCACTGGGAGCGCTGGGGCCGCGCCATGTGGCCCACCAGCGGATTCCAATGCCGGGAATATTGGTGCCGTAGACATTATTGTATCCGGGCGTCTTGGTCCCGGATTGAACATTGGCGGCTACAACGGCTTTTTCAATATCGTACTCGAATGCCGTGTTCAGCACTGCTCGCAGATTAAATACGGTTGTCGTAGACTTCCATAGCGTCGATCCGTTGGCGTAACTTCCGGGTACTGTTATTTCCTCGGGCAGTGAAATGCTGGAGCTGGTGGGGGAGAATACGCCGCCGGCAAAGGCATTGGTGTTCATCGTTGCCGCTGAAAAGGCAATGAAGAATGGAAGGGCGATCAATGCAAGGCGGCGTACTTGCGAGGGAAATGAGGGAATGAAAGAGAAATGCATGATACTGATTCGATCCATTGTTGAAGTATGATTCTCGAAAATATCACGCAATAGTTAAATTGAACTTTTGAGTGACTGACGAGGGGGTGGAAATGAAAGCATCGAATCATTCGATGTGTGGCCTCTTAGGTATTTCACACTCTACGCCGAAGATATGAGTTGATGCAATCAGATTGTTCTGAAAATGGGGCGTGGCTCAGTCAAAAGCCGCCCATGCACGCCATTCGCAAAGAGCAAGGCCTGCGTGTCACGGAGCTCGGGCGCGTGGGAGGTCGCGCAGACAAGCCAGGTCCAGTCCGCTCGCGGACCCGGCGACTGCCTTGTCGGGAGCGCGCCAGGCGACTCAGTTGCTGAGAGGTGCGGTCGGAGAAGCGTCCCTGGCACCTCTGGCGGCTTGCCAGAGCCCATTGGCCAGGGCTGTGATCTCAGGGGCCAGGTGCAGGCGTTCCAGCCAGCGGTCCGCAATGCCGCTGGCGCCGTGGAAGGCTCCGGCCAACTGGCCCGTGATGGCTGCCGTGGTGTCGGCGTCATCGCCCAGGTTGGCGGCCTGCAGCACTGCGCCTTCAAAGCTGTCATGCCTCGCAAAGCACCACAGGGCCGCCTCCAGGCTGTCCACCACGTAGCCGCTGCCGCGAATCTGTGCGGCCGGCTTGTCGCGATAGTCGCCACGGGCAATCTCCCGCAGGCGCGGGTTGGCGCCGTCTTGCAGAACGCCGCCCAGGTCCAGAACCTGCTGCCGGGGCAGCCCCTGCAGTGCCCGGCACAGCGCCACGGCGAACAGGCGGCAGGCCTGCAGGCATTCAGGTGCCGCGTGGGTCGTGCGTGAGCTGAGTTCAGCCATGCGCTGCACCAGGTCCTCGTCGGGGCCGAAGAACATGGGCACGGGCGCCAGCCGCATCAGGGAGCCGTTGCCGGCCTGGTCCGGGTCGGGCGATCCGGCCAGCGGATCGCCGGTGGCCAGGAAGCGCTGGATGGCCGCCCTGGTGGCCATGCCGATGTCAAAGCAGTTGCCGGTGGAACTCCAGTACCCCCATTCGTACCAGTTGGCATAGCGCGTCATCTGGTCGTGCGGGTCGCAGCCGCCGCGCTGGAGCAGGCTTTCGGCCAGGCACAGGGCCGTGGAGGTGTCGTCGGTCCACTTGCCTGCGGGCAGCGAGAACGGGCCGCCCCCGACCATGTCGGTCAGCGGCGCAAAGCTGCCGCGCGGCTGGAATTCCAGCGTCGTTCCCACGGCGTCGCCGCAGGCCAGGCCCAGCAGGGCGCCGCGGTATCGGTCCAGTGTGTCCATGGCCATGCCGGTGCTCTTGATCATGGTCGGTCAGGGAGCGGTGCTGCGCAGCCGCGCACGCACCTGCATGAGGGCAAAGCCCAGCAGGTTCAGGCCCTGCCAGCGCGCGGGGTCGGTGGCGCGCACATCGTCGGCAGCCAGGCCGATGCCCCAGATGGCGTCCACGGGGCTGGCTTCCACCAGCACGCGGTCGCCCGTGTTCAGCAGATAGCTGGCCAGGGCTGGGTTCTGGGAGAACTTGGCCTGGTTGGCGCGCACCACGATGCCCATGCGCGCGGCCACCCAGGCCGCTTCATCGAAGCCCTGGATGCCACGCCCCAGCTTCTTGGCCTCGCCCGGCGTGCGGCAGCGCACGATGGCCGCGTGCGCCGCCTCGTCGCCAAACAGCCGCGCCTTGCCCGCCATCATGAAATGCTCGGCCGTGGGGTAGTGCTGGCCATCGACCTCGAAGCCCGCCTCGAACCACTGGCTCATGCAGGTCTTGCCGATGGAGCCATCGGCCGCAGGCTGGTGGCCCCAGAACGGCAGGAAGCGCGGGGTGAGACCCTGGGCCATGGCGTGCTGGAGGTCTTGCAGGGAGGCGATGTGGTCTGTGTTGGTCATACGGAGTTCTCAGGTGCGCAATTCTTCCTGTCGAGCCGCACGTAGACGCGCTCCACGGGAGTCATGAGCATCGGATTTTCATCCTGGGCATGGGCCCGCTGCTCGGTGACGAAGGATGTCATGTCGATGACCTCCAGCAGTTCCTCCGTGGCGAAACGGCGTAGCAGCTTGCCACGCAAGCCCAGCTGGATGGCACGCAACGGCAGCTTGGCGCCGCTGGGGGCATGGTCCGGATCCCATTGCTGGCGCACCTCGGAGGTGGCCACCGCTTGCTGCCACTCGGGCAGGCCAGCGTAGAGCCGGGGGT
The DNA here is from genome assembly GCF_000799035.1 of Delftia sp. ZNC0008. Taxonomy (NCBI): domain Bacteria; kingdom Pseudomonadati; phylum Pseudomonadota; class Betaproteobacteria; order Burkholderiales; family Comamonadaceae; genus Delftia; species Delftia sp. ZNC0008. The sequence continues at coordinate 803 of NZ_JTKZ01000542.1, read as the reverse complement.
TGAAGGTGGAAGGTACGGCGGCATCCAGCAGGCTCTCGAAGAAAGTCCGGCGGATGCGCAGGCCGAGGATGACTTCCTGGCCGGCCTTGGTCGCCCAGCCGCAGCGATACATCATCCAGAGGAAATTGGGCTTGATCCAGCTCATGCGCGTGAAGCTGAAGTCCGGGCCGCCGAACTGGCCATGCTCCAGAGCGTGAAGGCCGATGGCCGGGCGATAGGCCTGGTAGACCACCACGGTGGAGTCGTCGTAGTGGGCGAGGATCTGCTCTCCCTCGGAAGGCCAGGTGGCAGATTGCTGCAGGTAGGGTGCTGTTGCGAGATTCATGGTCTGTTCGTTGTTGTAGGTGTTCTGAGGGTGCTGCGCCATGCTGCAGGGCCGGTCCTTCACACCACCAGGCAGCCCTGCCGCTCCGACAGGCCGATGGTGGCCTGCATGCCCGCCGTGAACTGCAGGTAGTCGGCCTCCATGCCGTCCGAGAAGATGACGCCATGGTCGGGCATGCGCGAGCGCAGGGTCAGCGGCTGGCCGGCGGTGACCTGGCCGTAGACCAGCTCGGCCGTGGAGGAGCGGCTGGGAAAGGGCTCGCGCACGGCGAAGTCCAGGCGTGGCGCATCCCAGGCGAAGGGCTGGTAGTCGAAGTCGGTGGACGCGCCGCGCACGGCGCGGGCAATGCCCATCGATCCCGTGACGATGCTCTTGATCCAGGCCGAGGAGCCCAGCCCCGTGGCGACGATGAGGCCGGAGGACGACTGGGATTCCTGCCGGTCGCCCAGCGCGATGTCGTACAGGGCCGAGGACGCGG
>NZ_JTKZ01000251.1:0-7152 GCF_000799035.1 Delftia sp. ZNC0008 | reverse complement strand
CCGCGTCCTCGGCCACGCTGGACCTGGACCCCCAGGGCCGGCCGGCCCGGCTGCTGCAGGCCCAGGCGCGCAGCCTGTCCCAGCGCCTGGGAGCGCCGGCCCAGGCCTGAGCCCGTCGCTTGCGGCGGCTCAGTTGGTGAGCAGCAGCTGATCCCGGGCAGGCGCACGCCCTTCCAGCGTGAAGCCGGCCACCGTGCGCGACAGGTGGTGGGCCTGTTCGTTGAGCACGGACGATGCGGCGGTGGACTCCTCCACCAGCGCGGCGTTCTGCTGCGTGGCGCGGTCCATGTCGGCCACGGCCTGGTTGATCTGGCCGATGCCCACGCTCTGCTCGGTCATGGCGCCGTTGATCTCGACAATGATCTGGGAGACGCGCTGGATGCCGTCCACGATCTCGCCCATGGTCTGGCCGGCCGCGCGCACGCGCTCCGTGCCCATGGCCACGCTGGCGCCGGAGGCGTCGATCAGGGTCTTGATCTCCTTGGCGGCCGCCGCGCTGCGGTGGGCCAGGCTGCGCACTTCTGCCGCCACCACGGCAAAGCCCCGGCCCTGCTCACCGGCGCGGGCGGCCTCGACGGCGGCATTGAGCGCCAGGATGTTGGTCTGGAAGGCGATGGCGTCGATGACGCCGATGATCTCGCCGATTTTGGACGAGGCCTTGGAGATGTCGTCCATGGTGCTCACGGCGCTGCCCACCACGTCGCCACCCTTGGTGGCCGAGCTGCTGGCCGACTGGGCCAGGCGCGTGGCCATGGCGGCCGCCTCGGCCGACTGGCGCACATTGGCCGTCAGCTGCGACAGCGAGGCCGAGGTCTCCTGCAGGCTGCTGGCCGAGGATTCGGTGCGGTTGGACAGGTCCAGGTTGCCCAGCTTGATCTCGTCGGTGGCGGTCTTCATGGACTCCACGCCGTTGCGCACATCCTTGAGCACGGTGCCGATCTGCTCGACGAAGCCGTTGAAGGACGAGGCGATCTGCGCCACTTCGTCATTGCCCGACACCGGCAGGCGCTGCGTCAGGTCGCCGCCGCCCGAGCCGATCTTGTCCATGGCGTCGCGCACCTGGGACAGGCGCCGGAAGGACTGGGCCGTCAGCGCCGCCGCCACGGCCGTGGCCAGGCAGGCCAGCAGCACGATGGCGATGGCCAGCGTCTTGAGCACGCTTTGCAGGCCGGTCGTGGCCTCGGCCTTGTCCAGCGCCACCACCAGCAGCCAGTCCGTGCCCTGCACCGGGCGGGCCTTGAGCAGCTTGGCGCTGCCGCCCAGGTTCACTTCCAGCGGCGCCGTGGCGCTGGCCAGCGCGGTCAGCGCAGCCGGCGTCAGCAGCTCGGACAGGTCGGAGGTGGGCTTGAGCAGCAGCTTGGCATCGGCATGCGCCAGCACCTGGCCGTCACGGCTGACCACGAAGCCCAGGCTGCCGGGCGTGGGGCGGATGGCGGAGACCACCTCGCGCACGCCCTCCAGCGGCACGGCGCCGCTGATCACGCCCTGCAGCGCGCCGCCGCGCAGCATGGGCGCCACGAAGGCCACATAGGGCACGCCCGTGGTGGAGTCGCCATAGGGCTTGGTCAGGGCCAGCTTGCCGGCCTGCACGGCGCTCTTGTACCAGGGGCGGGCCGTGGGGTCGTAGTCGGGCGGAGTGCTGGTGGTGGACTTGTAGGTCTTGTCTTCCCAGCCCACCGTGGTGATGGGAAAGCCGCTGGCCTGGCCCATGTGGGCGGCAAAGCCCTGCGGGTCGCCGTGCTCGATCACGGCGGCGGCGGCGCTGACGGCGCGTGCCTTGGAGGCCACCCACTGGTCGATGGCCATGGTGTTGCCGGCGGTGATGGCGTCCAGGTCCTGTTCAATGGTGTGGAAAGTGCTGCCGCGAACGATGTGGTACGTGGCAGCCCCCGTGATGGCAAGGGCGCCGACCACGGTGGCTGTGCTGATGGCAAGGATCTTGGAGCGAAGGGTCTGGAGCATGGCGCGGCAAGGGAAGACTGAGGACTCCGCAAGCCGCAATGGCCGGGCATGCGGCCCTGTCATTAACGCACAATTTGTTTCATTTTTGACGACATGCCAACCCTGTGGTGGCGTGCACCAACTTGCGCGCAGCACCTGTCATAGAGGCATTTGCTGCAGTGCACCATTGCAGTGCGGTGTGACATGTTGCTGTAACGCAACCGTCGCGGGACTTTCATGGCCGCTTTCCACAATGGCGGCACGCAGGCAAACCGAGTGGCACAGGCAGGTCACCGACTGCGTCCAACATGACGAGGAAGGCGGGCATATGGACGTTCTGGACACCCTTCGCAACGCGGCGATCGAGATCGCCAAGCCCCCGCTTTCCGCGCTTCTCCAGCCACCCCAGGCCGCGGACAAACCGCTGCGGCTGGATGTGCGCTGGGCCCGCCATCTCGACGAGGTGCGCCAGGTGCAGCGCCTGCGCCACGCGGTGTTCGCCGCCGAGATGGGCGCCGTGCTGCAGACGCCGCTGGCCGGACACGACATCGACGCCTTCGACGACTTCTGCGAGCACCTCATGGTCTGCGATGCCGACAAGGGCGTGGTCATCGGCACCTACCGCCTGCTCACTCCCACCCAGGCGCTGCGCGCCGGGGGCCTGTACTCCGACCAGGAATTCGACCTCGCCCCGCTGCACGCCTGGCGCCCGCGCATGGTGGAACTGGGCCGCAGCTGCGTGCATGCATCGCACCGCCAGGGCGGCGTGATCCTGGCGCTGTGGGGCGCGCTGGCCGAATTCATGCAGCGCAACCGGCTCGACGCCATGGTCGGCTGCGCCAGCATCCCCATGCAGTACCCGGGGCTGGCCCATGGCGAGGGCCCGGCGCGCGTCTGGCAGCAACTGCGCCAGACCCATCTGGCCGAGCCCGAGCTGCAGGTGCGTCCCCGCGTAGCCCTGCCCGAGGAGCTGGCATCCGTCAGCACCAGCGGCATGAGCGTGGAGCCGCCTGCGCTGATCCAGGGCTATCTGCGCACGGGGGCCAAGGTGCTGGGCGCGCCGGCCTGGGACAGCGACTTCAACACGGCCGACCTGCCCATCATGATGCGCATGCAGGACCTGCCTTCGCGCTACCTGCGCCTGTTCACGCGGCGCGGCTGAGGCCGTCGCAGCGTTTTGGGGAAATTGGGAATTTTCGGAAAGAGAGGGCGGAGCCGGCTTCTTGTGCAATGGGCCGGACCGTGATGTGCATCACAGGGCTGTCACAAAGACCGTGCATGATGCTGGATGTGGGCTGAAGCAGACACCCGGACGGAGGCAGGTAACCTGCACCGGACTGACCGGGCCTTGGTCCACGCCAATTGCAGGCCGCAGCCTCTTCGGGGCTGCGGCCTTTTTCATGGGCAATTCCTGAGTTACCGGGCAGTGGGCGGGGCATCGGCCAGAAGGCGCTGGTGTTCGATCTTCACGCAGCGGTCCTGCACGGTCCACAGGCCCGCAGCGCGGGCCAGTTCCAGGGCCTTGTCGTTGACCACGCCCAATTGCAGCCACAGGCAGCGCGCGCCGACGGCAACGGCCTCGGCGGCCAGCGGCGGGATGTCTTCGCTCTTTCGGAAGCAATCGACCATGTCGATGCGCAGGCCCTGTGCGGCCAGCGCGGCCGCAGCGTCGGCCAGGCTGGCATGCGCGGGCTCGCCCAGGATGAGGCCGCCTTCGCGTGCCACCACGGGGTTGACGGGAACGATGCGGTAGCCATGACGCTGCATGTACTGCGAGGCCTGGTGGCTGGGCCGCTCGGGCTGCGGCGACAGGCCGACCACGGCCAGGGTGCGGCACTGCACGAGGATGTCGCGCAGGCGGGAGTCTGTTGCTGTGTCGCTCATGCGCCGCAGTGTACGCAGCGCCTGCCGTTCAGGCGGGCAGGGCTGTCGCGTCCGCAGCATGGCGCCGGCGCAGCACCATCCCCCAGCCCAGCCCCAGCACGGCGGCCGTGGCCGAGGCCAACAGCACGCCCAGCTTGGCGGCATTGAGCAGGGCCTCGCTGTCAAAGGCCAGCGTGGCGATGAAGATGGCCATGGTGAAGCCAATGCCTGCCAGCAGGCCTGCCAGCAGCGTGTCGCCCCAGCCCATGCCTGGCGGCAGCGCGCACAGTCGCAGGCGCACGGCCAGCCAGCAGCTGATCAGCACGCCCAGCGGCTTGCCCAGCACCAGGGCCAGGGCCACGCCCCACATCACGGCCGAGGTGCCCGCCGCATCGATGCCAGCGGTGCCCGCCCCCTGCAGCGGCACGCCGGCATTGGCCAGCGCAAACAGCGGCATCACGCCAAAGGCCACCCAGGGATGCAGGTCCGCCTGCACGCGCTCCACGGGCGCGGCGCTTTCGCGGCCGGCCAGCGCATGCACGGGCGTCACCAGGCCCAGCACCACGCCGGCCAGCGTGGGATGGGCGCCGGTCTGCCAGATGCCCCACCAGAGCACGGCGCCCGGCAGCACATAGGCCCAGGCGCGGCGCACGCCCAGCGACTGCAGCAGGAACACGCCGGCCAGGCCGGCGGCGGCCACCAGCAGCTGGCTCCATTGCAGCCCGCCCGAATAGAACAGCGCAATGATGAGCACGGCCACCAGGTCGTCGATGATGGCCAGCGCCAGCAGGAACACGCGCAGCGCGGGCGGCAGGCCCCGGCCCAGCAGGGCCAGCACGCCCATGGCAAAGGCGATGTCGGTGGCCGTGGGCACGGCCCAGCCGTTGCGCAGCGGCGGCGCGGCGTTGAAGGCCAGGAAGATCAGCGCCGGCGCCACCACGCCGCCCAGCGCGGCCATCACGGGCAGCAACGCCTGGCGCGGCTGGGCCAGTGCGCCGGAATGCATCTCGCGGCGTATCTCCATGCCGACCACGAGAAAGAACACGCTCATCAGCGCATCGTTGACCCAGAAATGCAGGGATTGCGACAGCTGCCACGGGCCCAGGCCCACGCTCAGCGGCGTGTGCCACAGCGCCTCGTAGGAGCCGGCCCAGCCGGAGTTCGCCCAGAGCAGGGCGGCGGCCGCTGCCAGCAGCAGCACGATGCCGCCCGCGGCCTCGGCATGGGACCAGCGGGACAGGAAGGCGCCGACGCGATCGGCGAAAGACAGGAAAAGGGGCATGCGCGGGCCGGACGGCCGCGGGGTCGTGTAGGTGTTCATGTGCAAAGCAGCAAAGGGGCCTTGCGGCCCCGGTGCGCAGGCGGCCCGACCTGCGCTATCAACACCTGTCCTGCCGCCCCATGCGGTCTGGACACCCAGCCGCCATTATAAAAGAAGCCCCCACGCCCCCTTTGCTGCGCAAGGTCCGCTGCCCCCCGAGGGGGCCGCTTTTTGCCTTGGGGCGGCCCGGCGGCAAAAAATCGGCGGCCGGGACTCTTGCGCAAGACCCTGCGGATTCAGGGCCTGGGCGGCTCATTGCGCGAGACGCATTCGGCCAGCAGCCCCAGCGAGGACAGCGCAATCATGAAGACCAGGAACACATAGGCCGCCGTAGCCACGCCCAGGCTCATGCTGAAGCCCCATTGCAGCACCGAGCAGGCCATGCCGGTCTGCGGATACATGGCCGTGCATTGCGATGCGGCCGGCATGTGCACGTACCAGGTGATGGCCACCAGCATGGCGCCCGCCACCATGGCGGCGTTGGCCCAGGGATGGGTCTGCGGGTGGTAGAGCGCATAGATCAGCGCCACGGGAACGGCCAGGCCCCAGGCGAACATCATCAGCCAGCTGAACACCGGCGAGACCGCCAGGATGGACTGCAGCCACTCCATCTTGGGCAATCCGTTGACGAAGCCCAGCAGATCCCACACAAAGGGCAGGACGATCCCCGCCACAGCCAGGCTGGCCAGTCCCAGCGCCAGCAGCAATCCCTTGCCGCGTGAACGATGGTGCACCCCCGAAGGGTGCGAATGGGTGATCAGTGCATGCATGGTCCACCTCCTGTGTCGTGCAGGGCGGGCAGTTGCCGTGCGGGCGGGTCCGGAGTCGGGCGGCAGCCGCGGCGCCTAGCGTTCGGATTGCGGTATTCCCCGGATGGATCCAGTCTAGGACGGCGTGCACTGCAACAGATGTAGGTCTTGCACCTACCCAAAATCGGGGTTTGTCCCAGGAGGGGGTGCCGTCAAAGCGCGGCCAGCGCCCCCAGCACCTCGCCCTTGGACAGCAGTTCGCTGAGCACCACCGGCGGCTTGCCCGGCGCATGCAGCACATAGACGGGCACGCCGCTGCGGCCCAGCTGCTGCAGCGCGGCGGTGATGGCCGGGTCGCGGCGCGTCCAGTCGGCGCGCAGCAGGGTCACGCCGTGCCTGTCGAAGGCGGCCAGCACCTCCTCCTGGTTGAGCGTGGTGCGCTTGTTGACCTGGCAGGTCACGCACCAGGCGGCCGTGTAGTCCACGAACACGGGCTTGCCCGCCGCCTGCAGCTCGGCCACGCGGGCGGCCGACCATGGCTGCCAGCGCTGGCCTGCAGCGGACGCCATGCCCGTGCCCTCCGCCTGGGCAGGTGTGGCGATCAGCGGTGCGGTGGTGGCCAGCAGCGCGCCCCCCAGCACCACGGCCAGCGTGGCCAGCACGGCGCGCGTGCGGCCCTTGAGCGTCAGCGTCCAGACCAGGGCGCTGAATGCCAGCAGCAGGGCCAGCAGCGCAGTGGCGGCGTCGATGCCGCTCTGGTGCCCCAGCACCCAGACCAGCCAGACCACGGTGGCGAACATGGGAAAGGCCATGGCACGGCGGAAAGTGTCCATCCAGGCGCCAGGGCGTGGCAGCCAGCGCACTACGGCGGGAACGAAGCTGGCCAGCAGATAGGGCAGGGCCATGCCCAGGCCCAGGGCGGCGAACACCGTCAGCGCCTGCAGGGCCGGCATGTCGATGGCAAAGCCCAGCGAGGCGCCCATGAACGGCGCCGTGCAGGGCGAGGCAATGGCCACGGCCAGCACGCCGGACAGAAAGGCATCGGCCACCGGGTGGCGCGCATGCGCCGCAGCCCAACGCCCGGGCAGCATGGAGCCGAACTCGAACAGGCCGGCCAGGTTCAGGCCCAGCAGCGTGAACAGGGCTGCCAGCAGGGCCACGATGGCCGGCGACTGCAGCTGAAACCCCCAGCCCAGCTGCTCGCCTGCCGCGCGCAGCGCCAGCAGCAGCCCGCCCAGGGCCAGGAAGGACAGCACCACGCCGGCCGTATAGACGCGG
>NZ_JTKZ01000373.1:0-5562 GCF_000799035.1 Delftia sp. ZNC0008 | reverse complement strand
CCGCGTCGCCAGTTCCACGCCCGTGGCGCCGCCGCCCACGATGGCCACGCGCAGCTGCTCGCCGCTGGTCATGCAGCGCACCATGCGCAGGCGGATCTCGCTGTTGAAGGCATCGGCCTTGCGGCGCGAGTCGATCATGAAGCAGTGCTCGTCCACGCCCGGCGTGCCGAAATCATTGGCGCCGCTGCCCACGGCGATCACCAGCCTGTCGTAGGCAATGCGCCGGCCCGGCACGATCTCGCGGCCATCAGGCGCCTCGATGGGGGCCAGCAGCACCTCGCGGGCCTCGCGGTCCAGGCCGCACATCTCGCCGGGCTGGTAGGCAAAGCTGGCGTCGCTGGCCTGGGCCAGGTAGGTGGTCTGCTGCTGGGCCAGGTCGCGCGTGCCGGCGGCAATGGTGTGCAGCATGGGCTTCCAGACATGGGCCGAATCGCTGTCCACCAGGGTCACCGAGCCGATGGCCCCCGTGCGCCCCTTGCCCAGCGCCGTGGCAATCTCCAGCCCCGCCACGCCACCGCCCACGACGACGATGCGCGCCCCGCCCGATGCCGTTGCCGAACCCGCTTCTTGTTCCTTGCCCATTGCTGCTCCCTGCCGGAAGGCCCGGCCGGCCGCACCATGCGCCGGCTTGCAGGACATTCGCTTCCAGACAGTCTTGATTCTTGTCAGTTTGGGTAGCAGGCGACTTGCTAGGGGTAAGCCCCAGATCTGCAACAGATATCTGATAGAAGACCGTCGATCACACCGAGCAGGGTCTTGTACAGGACCGCGCCGCAGGAAAAACATCACCTCTGTCGGATGGCCAGCCGGACCTGATCATTGCGCTATCAACACAAGAGCATCCGCCCCGTCCGTCACGCAGCATCGCCGACGACATGACGGCCTGCATCTGCAGGCCTGCACGAATGCCCCGCTGCCGGGCCCGCGATTTGCGATTGTCAATATACGAAACGTATATTCCCCGTATGATCGCCACCCCATGGGAATCGTCAAAATATCCGACCAATTGCACGACCAGATCCGCCTGTCCAGCGCGGCCCTGGGTCGATCCATCAACGCCCAGGCCGAGCATTGGCTGCGTGTCGGCCAGTTGGCCGAACACCATCCCCATCTCGACTACGCAGGCATCTGCGCCCTGCTGCTGCAAGAGGCCGCGGCCACGCTGAAGCTGGGCGAGCCCGAAGCGGCGCCGGCTCCCGCCGATACGGCAGCACGCCGCCCGCGCCCCGTGCGCCTGTCGGAAGGCCTGCAATGAGGGGCGCCAAGCTGCGCAGCGTCCCGCTGCACGATGCCCTCGATATCGGGCAATCACGCAAGGCCGGTGGCCTGGCCGCCCGCGTCCTGCAGATGCTGGTGCCCCACGTGCAGCCGGGCGTCAGCACCGAGCACCTGGACAGGCTCTGCCATGACTTCATCGTCGACGAACTGCGCTGCGTGCCCACCAACGTGGGCTACCACGGCTTTCCGAAGACGGTCTGCACCTCGCCCAACCACGTGGTCTGCCACGGCATCCCCGACGCCCGTCAGATCCTGCGCGAGGGCGACATCCTCAATGTCGATGTGGCCGTGACCACGCCCGACGGCTGGATCGGCGACACCAGCCGCATGTACTACGTGGGCCAGCCCTCCAACCAGGCGCGCCGCCTGGTGGAGACCACCTACGAGGCCCTGCTGGCCGGCATCCGCGCCGTGCGCCCCGGCGCCACGCTGGGCGACATCGGCCATGCCATCCAGACCGTGGCCCAGCGCGAGCGCTTCAGCGTGGTGCGCGAGTACTGCGGCCACGGCATCGGCAAGGTCTACCACGACGACCCCCAGGTGCTGCACTACGGCCAGCCCGGCCAGGGCATGGTGCTGGAGGCCGGCATGATCTTCACCATCGAGCCCATGCTCAACGCCGGCAAGGCGGCCACGCGCGAACTGGCCGACGGCTGGACGGTGATCACCAACGACAAGTCGCTGTCCGCCCAGTGGGAGCACATGGTGGTGGTGACCGACACGGGCTTCGACGTGCTCACGCGCTGGCCCGAGGGCACGGGCAGCTACGCGGCCATCTGAGCATGGCGTCCAACTACCTGTACCTGGGCCTGGCCATCGTCGCCGAGGTGGCGGCCACCTCCTGCCTCAAGCAGTCCGAAGGCTTCACGCGGCTGTGGCCCAGCGTGGTCACGGTCCTGGGCTACGCGCTGGCCTTCTACTTCCTGTCGCTGACGCTGCGCACCGTGCCCACGGGCGTGGCCTACGCGATCTGGTCGGGCGCGGGCATCGTGCTGATCTCGCTGGTCGGATGGCTCTGGCAGGGCCAGACGCTGGACCTGCCCGCGCTGGCGGGCATGGGCCTGATCGTGGCGGGCGTGCTGGTCATCCAGCTGTTTTCCAAGACGGCCGGACACTGAGCCGCTGCCCGCGCTGCGGCCTGGCCATCAGCCCGTGATGGCCTGGACCGATCCGGCCTGGCGGCGCAGTTCGAACTTCTGGATCTTGCCCGTGCTGGTCTTGGGCAGCTCGCCAAAGACCACGGCGCGCGGCACCTTGTAGCCGGCCAGGTGCTTCTTGCAGTGGGCCACGATGTCTTCGGCCGTGGTCTGCGCGCCGGCCTTCAGCTCGATGAAGGCGCAGGGCGTCTCGCCCCACTTGGGATCGGGCTTGGCCACCACGGCGGCGGCCAGCACGGCCGGGTGGCGGTAGAGCACGTCCTCGACCTCGATGGACGAGATGTTCTCGCCGCCCGAGATGATGATGTCCTTGCTGCGGTCCTTGATCTGTATATAGCCATCCGGATGCTGCACGGCCAGGTCGCCCGTGTGGAACCAGCCGCCGCGGAAGGCCTCGTCCGTGGCCTGCGGGTTCTTCAGGTAGCCCTTCATGGCGATGTTGCCCTGGAACATGATCTCGCCCATGGTCTGGCCGTCATGGGGCACGGGCTCCATGGTCTCGGGATCGAGCACGCTGGCCGAGCGCTGCAGGTGGTAGCGCACGCCCTGGCGGGAATTGAGGCGTGCGCGTTCGCCGATGTCCAGCGCATCCCAGGCTGCGTGCTTGGCGCAGACCGTGGCCGGGCCGTAGACCTCGGTCAGGCCGTAGACATGGGTGATGTCGAAGCCCAGCTGCTCCATGCCCTCGATCATCGACGCCGGCGGCGCCGCGCCCGCCACCATGGCCTTGACTCCGGCGGGCACGCCCTCCTTCATGGCGGCCGGCGCATTGACCAGCAGGCCGTGCACGATGGGCGCGCCGCAGTAATGCGTGACGCCGTGGTTGCGGATGGCGTCGAAGATGGCCTGGGCCTCCACCCGGCGCAGGCAGACATTGACCCCCGCCCGTGCCGCCACCGTCCACGGAAAGCACCAGCCGTTGCAATGGAACATGGGCAGGGTCCACAGGTAGACGGCGTGCTTGGGCATGTCCCACTCCAGCACATTGCTGATGGCATTGATGGCCGCCCCCCGGTGGTGGTAGACCACGCCCTTGGGGTTGCCCGTGGTGCCGCTGGTGTAGTTCAGCGCAATGGCGTCCCACTCGTCGGCGGGCAGCTGCCAGTCGAAACCGGCATCGCCGCCGGCCACGAAATCGTCGTAGTCCAGGCTGCCCACATGCTCGGCGGCCGGGCCGTACAGCGCGTCCTCGACCTGGATCACCAGCAGCGGCGCGCTGCGCTGGCGCAGCTTCAGCGCCTTGGCCACCACGCCCGTGAACTCCGGGTCCACGATCAGCACCTTGGCCTCGCCATGGTCCAGCATGAAGGCGATGGTTTCCGCATCCAGCCGCGTGTTCAGCGCATTGAGCACGGCCCCCGCCATGGGCACGCCGAAATGCGCCTCCACCATGGGCGGCGTATTGGGCAGCATCACGGCCACGGTGTCGTTCTTGCCCACGCCCGCCTTGTGCAGGCTGCTGGCCAGTTGGCGGCAGCGCGCATAGGTCTCGCCCCAGTTGCGGCGCAGCGTGCCGTGGACCACGGCCAGCCGCTCGGGATAGACCTCGGCCGTGCGGGCGATGAAGCCCAAGGGGCTGAGCGGCGCATGGTTGGCGCTGTTGCGGTCCAGGTGCTGGTCGTAAATGTGGGTCATCGTGGTCTCCGGTTCGCTGGGGTTCTTGGTGTGATGCAGGTCTGCCATTGCAGACTGGCGAAACCTGAAGATATAGCAAGACAGGCTTACACAAGCTTGATGCGCGACCACCGGGCGCGCCACCGCACAGGCCCGGATAACCAAAGCGGCATGCATGGTCTTTGCAGGGCATCACAACTTTCAGAATTTCATGGAAATTGAAAATACTCATGCAAAACAATCACTTGACCAGCCTGCAGACGCGCCTCCGACTGTCCCCCAGGCGACTACACAACCACAGTCCTCTATAAGACATCATTTATCAGATGACTCGGCCGCACGGCCCCGGCTTCACTCGTAGAATCGCCGCTTGGATTCGCCGGCCAGCGCCGCTGGAAGGCGAACAAGGAGTTCCTAGAGGAGTCGCCTGGCAACGCTCCAGGCATCGTTGGAGACGAGCCTGCACCCCACCGGTGCAGGCTTTTTTTTGCTTCAGCGCAGGCTCAGGGACTGGCGCTTCCAGGCCGGGTCCTGCCAGCGCTGGAACAGCGGCAGGGCAGACACATCGCCGGTCACGCGCTCGGTGGCCAGGCCGTCCAGCCGCACCACTTCGAAGCTCTTGCGGTAGCGGCCCTGGCCACGGGCCTCGCGCGCCACCAGCATCAGCTGGCCGCCAGGCACCCAGCCCGCCCATTCGGCCACGCCGGTCTCCGGCGCGGTGGCGGCGGGGGGAAGCACATCGGCCAGCCAGCCGCCTTCGGTCTTGCGCAGCACCCACAGTTCGCGCCAGCCTTCCAGCGGCTGCACGGCCAGGGCCACGGCCGTGCCCTCGCGGTTGGTGCTGGCCGATGCAGCCCACACCACTCCATAGGTGCAGCGGCGCAGCAAAGGGGCCTTGGCGCCATGATGGGCGTCCACCAGCAGCACGCAGGTTTCGCCGGGAGCACCGGGCTCGGTCAGCAGCGTCGGGCGGGCTCCGGCAGCAGGAGCCGCAGCAGCAACAGGCGCCAGCGCCCAGCGCACGGCGCTCACCCGCATGGCCGCGTCGTTGTAAGCGCTCTGGTCTTCATCGGGCAGCTCGGACTTGCTGACGCCCGTGAACTCGGCCAGCGCCCGGGCGGCCGATGCAGCCACGGCAGGGTCGGCCATGCCTTTGCGCGCCTGCTGAAAGGCCAGCGCGCCCCACACGCTGGCGCGGCGCATCTGCACGCGGCCGCGCAGGTAGGGCGGCAGGCCGGTCACATCCACGCGCTCCAGCACATCGGCCTGCCAGGCGTACAGGCGGGCGCGCTCATGGGCCGGCAGATCGGGGTCCACGCATTCGGGCCGTGTCAGCGCCAGGGCGGCGCGGGCGCGCTGCGGCGCGTCGGCGGCGGGCATGGCCAGCACGCGGCGGAAGAATTCGCCTTCATAGCAGACCTGCATGCGGCCTTCGACCTCATAGGTCGCAAAGCGCAGGCCGTAGCCGTTGGCCACATCCAGGTGGGCCGACAGCGTGGCGCCCGAGACGCGG
>NZ_JTKZ01000013.1:0-2550 GCF_000799035.1 Delftia sp. ZNC0008 | reverse complement strand
CCGCGTTAGGCCGTTGCCGGCCCTTGCCCTGGCAAGGGCGTTCTCAGGCCTTGGCCACGGCGGCCTCGGAAGGCAGGGCCTGCACAGGCTCTCCGTCCAGGGCGGCGTTGAGCTTGCTGTAGTCCAGCTCGTTTTCCCAGCGCGAGACCACCACGGTGGCCACGGCGTTGCCCATGAAGTTGGTCAGCGAGCGGCACTCGCTCATGAAGCGGTCCACGCCCAGGATCAGGGCCATGCCCGCCACCGGCACCTCGGGCACCACGGCCAGCGTGGCGGCCAGCGTGATGAAGCCCGCGCCGGTCACGCCGGCAGCGCCCTTGGAGCTGAGCATGGCCACCAGCAGCAGCGCGATCTCGTGGCCCAGGGTCAGGTGGGTGTTGGTGGCCTGGGCGATGAACAGCGCGGCCAGCGTCATGTAGATGTTGGTGCCGTCCAGGTTGAAGGAGTAGCCCGTGGGAACGACCAGGCCCACGACGGACTTGCCGCAGCCGGCGCGCTCCATCTTCTGCATCAGCGAAGGCAGGGCCGATTCCGAGGACGAGGTGCCCAGCACCAGCAGCAGCTCGGCCTTCAGGTAGCGTGCCAGCTTGAGCACCGAGAAGCCGCACAGCCGCGCCACGAAGCCCAGCACCACGACCACGAAGAGCAGCGAGGTGATGTAGAACGAGCCCACCAGCCAGGCCAGGTTGACCAGCGAACCCAGGCCGAACTTGCCGATGGTGAAGGCGATGGCGCCGAAGGCGCCCAGCGGCGCAGCCTTCATCAGGATGCCGACCAGCTTGAACACGGGGGCCGTCAGCGCCTCCAGGAAGTTGAGCACGGGCTTGCCGGCGTCGCCGACCATGGCCAGCGAGATGCCGAACAGCACGGCCACGAACAGCACCTGCAGGATGTTGTCGCCCACGAAGGGGCTGACCAGCGTCTTGGGGATGATGTCCATGGCAAAGCCGGTGAGCGTCAGCTCATGCGACTTGGCCACATAGCCCTTGACGGCGGCCTGGTCCAGGTCGGCCGGGTTGATGTTCATGCCCGCGCCAGGCTGCACCACGTGCGCCACCACCATGCCGACCACCAGGGCCAGCGTGGAGAAGAACAGGAAGTAGGCCATGGCCTTGAGGAACACCCGGCCCACCGTGCGCAGGTGCGTCATGCCCGCAATGCCGGTGACGATGGTCAGGAAGATCACCGGCGCGATGATCATCTTCACCAGCTTGATGAAGGCGTCGCCCAGCGGCTTGAACTGCTCGGCGTACTGGGGCTCGAAGTGGCCGAGCAGCACGCCCGCCACGATGGCGACCACCACCTGGAAATACAGCTGGCGGTAGAAGGGCAGCCGCTCGGGGCTGGCGGCGTGGGTGGGGACGGCATGCATGGTGCGGCTCCGGCAGGATTTCTGTGGGGTTGACGCACCACCGAGGTGCGGCAAGTTGCGGGAAGGTGCAGGTTGTACCGCTGGCATCCTCCGGCGCCGATAACCTATTGGTATTAGGCGCAGGCGCTCTCCCAGGGAGAATGGACGCAGAATCAGGGTAATCCCCAACCCCTTCCCGTCCCTGGAAGGCACCAAGCTGGCGCCCAATCGGGCCCAGACCACCATGCCCCAACCCGTTCGACGCCCTTCACGCCGCTCCTTCTGGACCCTGCTGCTGCTGTTCGGCGGCATGCTCGCCTGCATGCTGCTGGCCGGGGAGCTGGTCTACCACCGCGCCCTGCGCGGCGAGGCCGAAAGCGTGCAGCGCCAGCTCAGCCTCTACGCCCAGGCCCTGGGCCAGCGCATAGACCGCTACCGAACCCTGCCCGAGGTGCTGGCGCTGGATGCGCAGTTGCGCGCCGCCCTCACCCACCCGCTGTCCGCCGCCGAGGTCGATGCCCTGAACCGCAAGCTGGAGCAGGCCAACGGCGCCAGCCAGTCGTCCACGCTGACCCTGATCGACCGCCACGGCACGGCCCTGGCCGCCAGCAACTGGCGCGAGACGCGCAGCAACGTGGGCGTGGACTACAGCTTCAGGCCCTATGTGCAGCAGGCGCTGTCGCGCGGCAGCGGGCGGTTCTACGGCATTGGCCTGACCACGGGCCTGCCGGGCTACTTCCTGTCGCAGGCCATCCTGGACGAGCACAACGCCGTCGCGGGCCTGGTGGTGATCAAGATCGCGCTGCTGGAGCTGGAGCGCGAATGGCTGCAGACGCCTGACGTGGTCATGGCCTCGGACGAGCACGGCGTGGTCTTCCTGGCCAGCCAGCCCGGCTGGCGCTACCGCCTGCTGTCACCCCTGAGCCCCGCCGACGAGGCGGACCTGACCGCCACGCGCCAGTACATCGACCAGGAACTGCACCCCATGCGCTACCGGGTGCGCCAGGGCCTGGAGCAAGGCAGCCGCCTGGTGCAGATGCAGGAACCCGCCCTGCCCGGCACCACGCTGTGGCAGACCCTGCCCCTGCCCGGCAGCGACTGGCAGTTGCACCTGCTGCATGACACGCAGGCCAGCACCGTGGCCAGCCGCTGGGCGGCGGCGGCCGCGGCGGGGGGCTGGCTGGCCCTGGGCATGCTGG
>NZ_JTKZ01000160.1:0-839 GCF_000799035.1 Delftia sp. ZNC0008 | reverse complement strand
CCGCGTCAGCAGCACCACTTCAAAGAACACCGTACCCGCGAAGGCAATGGCCGCCAGCAGGTGCAGGGTCAGCAGCAGTCCGTAGCTCATGCGCGCCTCCTGTGCGGCAGGGGCAGCGGCAGGGATGCGGGAGCCGGCAGCAGATCGGCCAGCGTGAAGCCGTCCAGATGGGCCAGGAAGCTGTCCAGCGCCCCACCCAGCACGCCGGCCAGCCGGCAGTCCTGCGCAAGCGTGCAGGCAGGTGGGCTGGTGCCCGTGAAGCATTCGACAATGGCAAGGTCCGGCTCCATGCCGCGCACCACGTCGCCCAGGCCGATGTCGGCCGGCGCATGGGCCAGGCGCATGCCGCCGCCCTTGCCGCGCACGGTCACGATCCAGCCGCGCAGCGCCAGCTGGTGCGTGACCTTCATGAGATGGGCTTCGGAGATGGCATGGGCCTGGGCGATCTCGGCAATCGTGCACAGCCGCCCGGGGTGGCGCGCCACATGCATGAGCAGGCGCAGCGCGTAGTCAGTCATCAGAGTCAGGCGCATGGCAGGCCTGCGATCATGCCTGCCGGTCGGCACGCGGGCGCACCAGCAGCGGGGCGAAACGCCACAGGTACAGCGCAAAGGCCAATACCCAGGCAGCGGCCGAGGCATGCAGCGCCGCCAGCGACAGCGCCGTGGGCAGCAGGGCCGCCAGGCGCAGCACGGCAGCGGCAATGACCAGGGCATAGGCGGCGACCATGCTGCGGTCGGTGCGCAGCGGCAGGCCCAGGTGGCCCATCGACGTCCGTGTGCACATGCCGATGATGAGCAGGGCAAAGCCGCCCGCACCGATCACATGCACGGACGCGG
>NZ_JTKZ01000603.1:0-869 GCF_000799035.1 Delftia sp. ZNC0008 | reverse complement strand
CGGCGGTGCGGCCATCGACCTCGATGGTGTTGTTGCGCACCACGTTGTCGGAGCCGGCCATGATGATGGCGCGGCCGCCGGATTTGATTTGGAGGTTTTCTGCTGT
Organism: Delftia sp. ZNC0008; assembly: GCF_000799035.1. NCBI lineage: Bacteria > Pseudomonadati > Pseudomonadota > Betaproteobacteria > Burkholderiales > Comamonadaceae > Delftia > Delftia sp. ZNC0008. Next base: position 763 of record NZ_JTKZ01000603.1, on the reverse strand, counting down.
GTAGAAGGTGGGTGGGGTGTAATCCCAAATACCCGCGAATGTACGGCTGTAGCCGACTTCTTTGATTGCTGGACGATCTTCTGTCAACTCCTGTAGCCTCTGACGACCTTCTATATAAGGTGCCATATCTATTCCAATACCTAGTGGACCGGGCGTTTCGATTTTTCCGTTGTGAACTGCCAAGTGAGTCAGTGATTTGCTATTAATGCCTATGCCGCGGGTATTTTCAAACGGCTTGCCAGATATAAGATGTTTCCTTAGATCAATGTTGGAATGGCTGTCTTCCGAGAAACTAATTACACTGCCCTGACCAGCCTCGTCTGTTGGTGACCCGCGTACTCTGCCATTAATGAAATCTCTTAATTTTCTTTGTACAAAGTCGTGAACTACACAGTGATTCCCCCTCCCTCTGACATACTCAACAATAGGATGAAAGCCACCTCGATATTTGACGGGACTGCAGCCATCTGGCAATGGACCTTTGTCGCTGGGAGGATGGCGACTTTCCGCCCATTCTTCCCAAGTCATGCCTTGGGAGAGTCCGGAAGATAAAATTGCCAAGATGAATGTCAGTGATTTAATTTTTATACTGGTTTGCATATGATGCTACTGGGTAAGCAGACGCCTGGATATTTTTCTTCTTGCCCAACGAGCCCTCCAAGAAATTTTTCCCGATTAGAGTTGGCTTGTCTCTCAATGTAGTAGTGCATGTCCTCCTGGTACAGCCCGGTGGGATCGATCCGGTTGAGTGGGTTGCCGCATA
>NZ_JTKZ01000470.1:0-4000 GCF_000799035.1 Delftia sp. ZNC0008 | reverse complement strand
CGACCAATGCACAGATGCTGGGCGAGCGCCTGCGGCCCGCAGGCCAGCTGGTGTCGGCGCAGGGCAGCTCCACGCCTGCAGCGCAGGGGCCGCAGGCCATGCAGCGCACGCCGCAGCTGAGTGGAGCGCCCAACGAGCAGGACATCCAGGTGCGCCAGCCCGTCACGGCCCAGCAGCAATGGGAGCAGGCGCAGCGCTACCATCGCGGCGACGGCGTGCCGGCCAACTACACCGAGGCGCTGCGCCTGTACCAGCAGGCCGCATCCCACGGCCATGTGGCATCGCGTCGCATGCTGGAGCTGATCTACTCGCGCCCCGCACCGGGCGGCGGCGTGGACATCGGATGGATGCAGCAGCTGGCGCGCATAGACCCCATGACCATGCAGCCCATGGCGCCCGTCAGCCCCGCGCCCTACCGGCGCGATCCCACGCCGCTGTTCGACATGGTGCCGGCGCCCTGGCACAGGCACTGAGGCAGGAGCGAGGCGCTACAGCACCACGTCCAGGCCGGTGTCGGCCATCCAGTCCACCGGGTCCTGACGCAGGACCATGTCGATGTCCAGGCCCAGGGCCACGCCCACTTCGCCGGGAAAGCTCACGGCCAGGGCACGCTCGTCCCACTGCGCCTCGCGCGAGCGGGCGCGCCAGGCAGCGATGTGCAGCACGCAGGCCAGCGGATCGAAGCCCGGCTGGGCCAGCGGCGCGTACAGGTGCTGCAGCGCATCGGCCAGCAGCGGCGGAAGGTTCCAGCGGCGGGCCAGGCCCGCACTGACATGGCTGTATGTGTAGCCGCACAGCCGCATTTCCAGCTCGGCGCGACGCGGGTCCAGCGGGCCGACCAGTTCGGTGATGGTGGCGGCGCGGCCGGGGTCGATCATGTGCATGGCCAGCTCCCCCAGGCCATGCATCAGCCCTGCGGCATAGGCCGCCGTGGGGCTGGCCTGCACGGTGCCGGCCAGCGCTCGCGCCACGCGGGCGGCTTCCACGCTGTAGCGCCAGAAGGCCGGCATGGCCATGCCCGGCACGGCATGGGCGCCCACGCCCAGCGGTATGCCCCGCACGATCTGGCGCAGCTGCGCGGGCGCCAGCAGGGCCAGCGCCTCGGGAATGCCGGTGACACGTCCCCCCATGCCGAACACCGGGCCGTTGGCCTGGGCCAGCAGCCCGGCGGCCAGCGCAGGATCGGCTGCGAAGAGCTGGCTCAGCCGGCGCAGGCTGGGCTGCTCGGGCACCAGCTCGCGCAGCAGCAAGGCCACGATGCGCGGCTGCGCCGGCAGGGCCAGGGCCTGTGCCAACAGCGTCTGCAGGTCCAGTGCATGCGCAGCCATCGCGTTTCCTGCCTTGCCGTGCGCGGGACTACTTGCGGGTCTGCAGCTTGGCGAAGGCCGAGGCCATGGCCGATTGCTGCACCGGCTCGGGCGCGCGGCGCTGCCCGCCCTGGCTGCCGCGGCCTGCGCTCTCGAAGCGGTTGTCACGGGGGCCGTCGCGCAGGGCCGGTGCCGCATCGAGCTTCATGGTCAGGCTGATGCGCTTGCGCGCCACATCGACCTCCAGCACCTTGACCTTGACGATCTGGCCGGTCTTGACCACCTCGCGCGCGTCCTCGACGAACTTGTGGCTCATCTGGCTGACGTGGACCAGGCCGTCCTGGTGCACGCCCAGGTCCACGAAGGCGCCGAACTGGGCCACGTTGCTGACCGTGCCCTCCAGCGTCATGCCTTCCTTGAGGTCCTTGATGTCCTCCACCCCGTCATTGAAACGGGCCACGACGAAGTCCGGACGCGGATCGCGGCCGGGCTTTTCCAGCTCGCCCAGGATGTCCTTGACGGTGATGGCACCGAACTGCTCGCTCACGAACTGCTCGGCCTTCAGGCCCTTGAGCACTTCGGAGCGGCCCATGAGCTGGTCCACGCTCTTGCCCGTGGTGGCAATGATGCGTTCGACCACCGGGTAGGTTTCCGGGTGCACGCCCGTCATGTCCAGCGGATTGTCGCCGCCGCGGATGCGCAGAAAGCCCGCCGCCTGCTCGAAGGTCTTGGCGCCCAGGCCGGCCACGTCCATCAGCTGCTTGCGGCTCCTGAAGGAGCCGTTGGCATCGCGCCAGCGCACCACCGACTTGGCCACGCTACCCGACAGGCCCGAGACGCGCGACAGCAGCGGCGCCGAGGCCGTGTTCAGGTCCACGCCCACGGAGTTCACGCAGTCCTCGACCACGGCGTCGAGCTGGCGCGCCAGCTCGCTCTGGTTCACGTCGTGCTGGTACTGGCCCACGCCAATGCTCTTGGGGTCGATCTTGACCAGCTCGGCCAGCGGGTCCTGCAGGCGGCGCGCAATGCTGGCGGCCCCGCGCAGGCTCACGTCCACGTCGGGCATTTCCTGCGAGGCGAACTCGCTGGCGGAATACACAGAAGCGCCAGCCTCGCTGACCACGACCTTCTCGATCTGGCGGTCGGCCTTGCTGGCGATCTTGATCAGGTCGGCGGCCAGCTTGTCGGTCTCGCGGCTGGCCGTGCCGTTGCCGATGGCGATCAGGTTGATCTGGTGCTTTTCGACCAGGCGGGCCAGCACGGCCAGCGAGCCGTCCCAGTCGCGGCGCGGCTCGTGCGGGTAGATGGTGGTGGTGTCCACCAGCTTGCCCGTGCTGTCCACCACGGCCACCTTGACGCCCGTGCGGATGCCCGGGTCCAGGCCGATGACGGCGCGCTGCCCCGCAGGGGCGGCCAGCAGCAGGTCGCGCAGGTTGTCGCCAAAGACCTTGATGGCCACCTTCTCGGCGTCTTCGCGCAGGCGCGAGAACAGGTCGCGCTCGGTGGACAGGCTGAGCTTGACGCGCCAGGTCCAGGCCACGCACTTGCGGATCAGGTCGTCGCTGGCGCGCTTGGCGTGGCTCCAGCCCAGGTGCAGGGCAATCTTGCCTTCGGCCAGGCTGGGCTGGCCGGGCTCGGGCTCCACGGGCTGGACCAGCTTGGCCTCGAGGATTTCCAGCGCGCGGCCGCGGAACACCGCCAGCGCGCGGTGCGAAGGCACGCGGCCGATGGGCTCGTCGTATTCGAAATAGTCGCGGAACTTGGCGACCTCGGGGTCGTTCTCGTTCTTGGATTCGACCTTCTTGGAGCGCAGCAGGCCGTCTTCCCACAGCCATTCGCGCAGCTTCTGCACCAGGGCCGGGTCTTCGGCCCAGCGCTCCGACAGGATGTCGCGCACACCATCGAGCACGGCCAACGTGGTCGAGAAATCAGGGCCCGGCTTGCCGTCGTCCAGGGTGGTGGCCGGCTTGCAGAAGGCCTCGGCCTCCTTGTGCGGGTCCAGCGTGGGGTCGGCAAACAGCTTGTCGGCCAGCGGCTCGATGCCGAATTCCTTGGCGATCTGTCCCTTGGTGCGGCGCTTTTGCTTGAAGGGCAGGTAGATGTCCTCCAGCTCCTGCTTGGTGGGCGCATTGGCAATGGCCAGGCGCAGCGCGTCGGTCAGCTTGCCCTGCTCGTCGATGGCCTTGAGCACCGCGCCCCGGCGGTCCTCCAGCTCGCGCAGGTAGCCCAGGCGTTCGTCGAGCTGGCGCAGCTGCGCGTCGTCCAGTCCGCCCGTGACTTCCTTGCGGTAGCGCGCGACGAACGGAACCGTGGCTCCGCCATCAAGCAATTCGACCGCGGCACCCACCTGCTGCGGCTTGACATTCAGTTCTGCGGCGATTTGGGCAATGATTTTTTGCATTCGAGAGGCGCCCCGTGGCGTGGAATCCGGAAAAGCGGCCAAGTGTGCCACACGCGATTCGGGCCGGGCCGCTCACGGCCGACCCGCAAATGCAAGCATTTCTTGCAGGCCAATGAATTCAAGGGCTTGCAAAATCAATCCACTGCCTGCTTTTGCCGGGGCCCTGCGGCAGGCACCCTCTGCCACAATCACCAGCTTCGAATGCAAGACGATCTGTTCGGTTCTCCCCCACCATCGGCCCCTGCCCCGCCGCCCGCGCCTGCCGGCCGCACACCGGCACCGCGCAAGGCCG
>NZ_JTKZ01000930.1:0-7800 GCF_000799035.1 Delftia sp. ZNC0008 | reverse complement strand
TGGCCTTCACGTCATCCACCACCGGCGTATGCACCGTCACTCCGACAGGCGCGCTGACCTTCGTGAGCGCGGGCACCTGCACCATTGCAGCCGACCAGGCCGGCGATGCCGCCATCAGCGCCGCACCCCAGGTCACGCAGAGCTTTGCCGTGAACGCCATCGCGCCTGATATCCCCGTCATCGGCACCGTCACTGCCGCAGACGCCCAGGCCACGGTGAACTTCACAGCCTCCGTGGGCAGCGGCGGTGCACCCATCTCCGGCTACACCGTGACCGCCACGCCAGTGGCGGCACCCGGTGCACCCGCCGTGACAACGCAGACGGGCACGGCATCGCCCATCGTCGTGACGGGTCTGACAAATGGATTTGTCTACAACTTCACCGTCAAGGCCACCAACGGCGCACAGACCAGCGCGGACTCCGCAGCGGTACAAGCCACGCCGCGAAAGCTGGAGCTGATGGGCGCACCAGGCAGCGTGCCCGGCATGTCCGGCACGCCAACAGCGACGCTGTCCGGCGGCGGTGCCACCTGCACGCTGCAGGCCACCGGCGGCTTCGGCCCTGCAGCGTCCACACCGCCAGGCCTGCAGGCGCCCAACGGCCAATTCGCCTTCACGGCCGAGCAGTGCACGGGCGCCGTGACGATGACCCTGGTCTACCCCAGCCCGCTGCCCGTGGGCGTGCAGTTCCGCAAGCCCGACGGAGCAGGAGGCTGGTTCGACCCCACAAATGCGGCCACCTCGCTGAACGTGGTCCTGAACGCTGCCCGCACCACGGTCAGCTACACCATCACCGACAACGGTCTGGGCGATACCAACCCGGCCACGGGCACCGTCAGCGATCCGTTCGTTCCCGTGGTGGCTGCAGTGGCACCCGGCGGCGCGCAGGCCATTCCCTCGCTGGGTGGATGGGCGCTCGCAATGCTGTCCGGGCTGCTGGGAGGCCTGGCTCTGCGCAGCAGGAAGGTGTTCACGGCACGGCGTTGACGCGCAAGCTGCCCTGGCTGTTTGGCAGCTTGGCAGGCCCTGGTTCGCAAGAGCCAGGGCCTTTTGCATGAAGAGCGCAGGCCGCCTTCGGCGCAGGTGCGGCGACGGCCGTTCGCAGAGCCCGTATCGCCTGGGAATGCGGCAAGACGCCATCCCTGTGAGCCATGCCTGCTGCCCAAGGCTTTTCTTAACCGCGCCCAGCGCATTCGGCCCGCCACACCGCCAGGGCCGACAGCGCAGCGCTGGCTCCCGCCAGCAGGATGGACGGCGTGTAGCCACCCCAGATATCGAACAGCCAGCCCGCCAGGCTGCCCCCGGCCATGGCCGAGATACCGACCGCCACATACAGCGCACCCAAAATGGCGCCCAGGTTCCGCGTGCCGAACCAAGTGGCGGCCACGGCGGGATACAGCGCGATGCACCCGCCGTTGGCCGCGCCGAACACCAGCGCGAAACCGGCCAGTGCCACGGAGCCTCGCGCCATGGCCCACAGCCCGCACAGCACTGCCAGGGACACGGTGAGCACCAACAGAAAGCGCAGCGCCCCCATCCTGTCGCCCAGCCGGCCCAGCGCAAGGCGCCCCAGCACATTGCCCACGCCGATCAGCCCGATCAGCCCATTGGCCTGAGCGACAGACAACCCCTGCTGGCGTGCCAGCGGGTTGATGTGGATCAGCGCCAGGAACAGGCCGATGGAGCCCAGAAAGATGGCCGCGAAATACCACCAGAAACGGGCCTGCCGCGCCGCCTGGGCCAGGTCCATGCCCTGGGCGGACTGCCCGGCGGCAGGGTCACCCGAAGGCGGCACGCCGTCGGGATGCAGCCCCAGCTCCTCAGGCCGGCCGCGCAGGACCGCCGCCGCCGCCAGGCCAGTCAGTGCGATGGCTGCGGCATATACCTGCATGGTCAGTTGCCAGGACAGGTGCTCCATGAGTGCGCCCGCCACCACGGGGCCGAGCAGCGTGCCCAGCCCGGTGCCCGCCAGCGCGATGCCGGAGGCAGAACTGCGCCACAGCACGAACCAGCGCGCAATGGTGGAGACGGCGGGCACATACACCAGGCCCACGCCCAGGCCGACCAGAATGCAGAAGGCGCCCAGGAACAGCACCAGCGATGAGGACAGCAGGCTGCTGGCCACAAAGCCCAGCGCCAGCAACACGATGCCGGCCGAGGTGACGGTGCGTACCGACGTCCTGTCGCTCCAGGCCCCCGAGAACACGCCCACGCCGTAGTAGATCAGGGCAGTCAGGGAAAAGATGGAGGCCGTGGAAAAACTGCTGGCGCCAAACTGGGTCTGGATGCTGGCAAAAAACGCCCCGAACGAATAGGCCGCGCCAAAGATCAGCGCCAGCAGCACATGGACGGCGCCCACGATGTACCAGCCCCGGAAAAGTCTGCCTCGCCTCATTTGCATCTCCTTGGTATGGGATGACTTTAGTTGTCTATACATGCTTAGACATTAGGTATCAACCCCAGGAATACAGGGCAAAGAGCGAAATTGCAAGGACGGCGCACCTGCAAGGCCGGCAGCATTCCATAGCCGGTGTATGGGAGACAAGGCGTTGTTCAGAGGGACGGCCGCAAGGGTGCATGGGCTGGGGCGAGGCGGGTCACCAAACCATCGCCTGTGGCAATCCATGCCTCCTTGCGCCCAGCCGCTGCACATCTATGATCGCCACGAAGAATCGTTTTCTTCCTGCATCCGTTCACGGGCTGCACTCTCTCCATGCGCAGATCTTCTCGCCGACAGCTTCCCTCGCCCGCACGGTACCGGGCACCGTGCCCGGCGTTTTGCAGCGCTTGGCTTTCTGGAGCCTCATTGCAATCTTGGCGTGCGCCCTAGGCACTCTTTCCGTGGCTCATCCGGCTGCCACAGCTCTCACAGTCACTGCATTGGTCAGTTGCGGAGCATGGTCGAACAACCGCGAGAAAACCAGACTGCAGGCGCTTGCCGCCACCCGCAACGGCGAGTCGATCTGCGGCTTTGCCCGTTCCTTTGATTTGCGCAGCACAGATCCTTTGGTAGTCCGCGCTGTGTATGCACCGCTTCAGTCTGAAGCGGCAACGCAGGCCACCGTATTTCACTGACGACAGCGCCTTGCTCAAAGCACGGCACAGACCGCTGCAGCGCCCTCAGGAGATCACATTCCGAATGAACCGCGTTACGCCTTCGTGCAGGTTCACGTAGGCGTAGTCCTGGGCGCTGCCGTAGATGGCGTAGTCGCCCGCTTCAATCGTCATGGGGCCTTCGCTCAGGTCCACCAGCAGGCGGCCTTCGACCACGACGATCATCTCGTGCCAGCCTTCCGGGTCGGGTTCGGCCTGGTAGCGTTCGCCGGGGCCCAGGGACCAGGACCACAGCTGGGCCTCGCGCGTGGCGGGCACGCTGCCCAACAGCATGGCCTGGCTTTCGGGCCGGGTGCCGCGCCAGGCCATGGCGTCCATGCGCAGGCGCTGCGCGGCCGGGTCGCTGACGATTTCTATGAAGCTGGCGCCCAGCGCGTCGGCCAGCCGGTCCAGGCTGGAGAGGCTGATGTTGGTGTCGCCGCCTTCCAGCTGCACGACCATGCGCCGGCTCAGGCCTGCGGCCTCGGCCAGGGCCGCCTGGCTCAATCCTGCACGCTGGCGCAGGCGGCGCAGGTTTTCGCTGACGAAAGCCAGGACATCGGAGCGCTCGCCAGCGCTGTGCAATATATTTCTCATATGATCTGCGCAATATGTTGCACACGTCATCTTCTCACAGTTCCCGCACGCCGCTGCTCAGCCGGCAGGAGCTGGCCCTGATCGCCGTCACCATGGTCTGGGGCGGCACCTTTCTCGTGGTTCATCTGGCCATGCAGCACAGCGGGCCGCTGTTCTTTGTGGGCCTGCGCTTCGTCACGGCGGGTCTGATCGGGCTGCTGGTGTTCCGCAAGGTCATGGCCGGGCTCACGCGCACCGAGCTGGTCGCAGGCACGGCCATCGGCGCCAGCATCTTTCTGGGCTATGGCCTGCAGACCTTCGGGCTGCAGACCATCAGCAGCAGCAAGTCGGCGTTTCTGACCGCCTTGTATGTGCCCATCGTGCCCCTGCTGCAATGGCTGGTGATGGGCAAGCCGCCGCGATTGATGAGCTGGATAGGCATCGGCCTGGCCTTCACGGGCCTGATGCTGGTGGCGGGGCCCGAGTCCGGGGGAATGGAGTTGAACGTGGGCGAGATGGCGACCATGCTGAGCACGCTGGCGATTGCGGCCGAGGTGCTCCTGATCGGGCATTTTGCGGGCAAGGTCGATGCGCGGCGCGTGACCACGGTGCAGTTGCTGGCGGCCGGCACCATGGCGCTGCTGGCCATGCCCGTGGCTGGCGAGTCGGTGCCGGATTTCTCGTGGATCTGGCTGACGGCCGCCGTGGCCATGGCCTGCGCCAGCATCCTGATCCAGCTGACCATGAACTGGGCCCAGAAGTCCCTGTCGCCCACGCGTGCGACCGTGATCTATGCCAGCGAGCCGGTCTGGGCCGGCATCGTGGGACGCATGGCCGGCGACCGGCTGCCGGGGCTGGCCATCCTGGGGGCAGTGCTGATCGTGGGCGGGGTGCTGGTCAGCGAGCTGAAATGGAGCCGGCGCAAGGCTGGAGCATCCACGGCTTGAGAGGGACGGGGGCGACATCCGTGGTGCTGTCCCGGTGCTGCCTTGATGCGGCCTTGATGGCGTTGTGCGCAAACACAATCCGACCTTGAGGCAGCCGTCCCTAGAGTCAAGGCCTCACAACAAATGGCTTCCCGATGAAGCCGCGCCGCCATGAGACCTGTCGCCATCCTCCAGCACGAATCCACCCAGGGCCCCGGCGTTCTGCGTGAACACCTGGAGCAGCAGTGCATTCCCTACCGAATGTTGCAGCCCGCCCTCGATGGAAGAGCCCCTGTGCATGCCGCCGACTACAGCGGCATCGTGGTGCTGGGCAGCAACCATTGCGTCAACGAGGGCCTGCCCTGGATGGAGGATGAACAGTCCCTGCTGGCCGACGCGCTGCGGCATGACGTTCCCGTGCTCGGCCACTGCTTCGGCGCGCAGATGCTGGCGCGCGCCATGGGCGCCAGGGTCTGGCGCAACCCCTGCCCCAACATTGGCTGGAGCCGCATCTGGGTGACGGCCGCCGCCCAGCAGCTCATGGACCTGCCGCGCGAGGCCACGATCTTCCATTGGCACTACGACACCTTCGAGATCCCGCGCGGCGCCGTGCGCACCATGTACGGCAGCCATTGCCTGAACAAGGGCTTTCGCCACGGCCGGCACTGGGCATTCCAGGGCCACATGGAAGTGACCGCCGCCAGCGTGGCTGCCTGGTGCGCCGAAGGCCATGACGAGCTGCTGCGCGCACGCGGCCCCGCGGCGCAGACCGAGAGCGAGATCCTGCGCCACCTGGACCTGCGCATTCCCGTGCTGCATGCCCTGGCCCACCGCACCTACCGTGCCTGGACGTCACAGCTGCAGCGGCCCGTGGTCGTGCCCCTGAGCGCGGCCAGCCGGTAAACCTTCCAGGCCAGGCAATCCCTGGTGAATACCCTGGGTGCGCTTGACGCAGCTTTTGCGTGCAGGGAAACTTTCGATACGAAATAGAAAACTTTCGAATCGAAAGAATCCATGCAGGAACAAGGCAACAGTTCACTCAAGCGCAGGCTGCAGATCGTGGAGCTGGCGCGCAAGACCGACGAGGTGCGGGTGGAGGCGCTGAGCGTGCTCTTCGGCGTCTCCACCGTCACCATCCGCAACGACCTGCACTACCTGGAGCAGCAGGGCTATGTGGTGCGCGCCTTCGGCAAGGCGCGCTACAACCCGGCCCTGCTCAAGACGGCGGCCGAGCTGCCTGGCGCCCACGCCGCCGCACAAGGCCCGGCACAGGCCCAGGTGGCCCAGGGCGCCCTGGGCTGGATTGAAGACGATGCGTCCGTCTTTCTTGGCGGTGGCCGCATCACCCACCGCGTGCTGCCGCTGCTGGCCAGCCGCCAGGGCATTGCGCTGACGCTGCACGACCTGTCCATGGTGGCGACGGCCCGGCAGTTTCTCGATTGCGCCATCCACGTCACGGGCGGTTCGCTGGCCGGCGACGAGCCCTGCCTCATCGGCCCCGGCGCTGAAACGGGCCTGCGCGGCCGGCCGCTGGACATCTGCCTATTCGAGATCTGCGGCATCGACGAGCGCAACCGCCTGCTGTGCCGCGACCCGGGCGCCGCGCGGCTCTACGCGGCAGCCGTGGAGCACAGCGCCAAGGCCGTGGCGCTGGCACTGGATCTGGACAGCACCTCGGGCGGACACCCGGTCTGCGACATCGCTCAACTCGACGGCCTGTGCGCGCACCAGGACATGGAGCCCGGCGCCTTCGATCTGCTGGCACGCCACCGGTTGCAGGCCACCCACAAGGCCGAGGGCCGCATCGAGTTCGCCAGAAGCTGAGTTTTTCCACAACGACAGAGGGAGGGAGACCGCCATGGACCGCAACACGTTTCTCCGGCGCATGCTGGCCGGCGCATTCACATTCGGCCTGCCGGCCAGCCCGGCGCTTGCACAGCCGGGCCCCGGCCCCGCGCGCACCATCGGTGTGTCCCTGCTCACGCAGCAGCACCCGTTCTACCTGGAGCTGGCCCAGGCCATGCAGCAGGAAGCCGCGCGGCAGGGGCTGAAGCTGGACCTGAGCATTGCCAACCAGGACCTGGGCAAGCAGATCTCCGATGTGGAGGACTTCGTCAGCAAGAAGGTCGATGCCATCATCCTGTCGCCCGTGGATTCACGCGGCGTCAAGGCCGCCGTGCTCAAGGCCGCCGCCGCCCGCATACCCGTGATCACCGTGGACATTGCGGCCAGCGGGGTGGAAGTGGCCTCGCACGTAGCCACCGACAACCGCGCCGGCGGCGTGCTCGCCGGCCAGCTCATGGTCCGAGCCACGGGTGGCAAGGGCCAGATCGGGGTGCTGCACTACCCGTCCATACAGTCCGTGGTCGATCGCGTGGAGGGCTTCAAGTCGGCCATCGCGGCCTTCCCCGGCATGAAGATCGTCTCGGTACAACCCGGCATCACACGCGCCGAGGCCCTGTCCGCATCGCAGAACATGCTGCAGGCCCACCCCGACCTGGCAGGCATCTTCGGTTTTGGCGACGATGCGGCCCTGGCCGCGCTGGCCAGCGTCAAGGCCGCCAGAAAGCTGGAGCAGGTGAAGATCGTGGGCTTTGACGGCATGGCCGAGGCCCGCGCAGCCGTGGACCGCGAACGGGCCTTCGTGGGCGTGATCCGCCAGTACCCCGACCAGCTGGGACTGCAATCCGTGGCCCTTGCCGCGCAATTGCTGTCGGGCAAGCCGGTGGAAAAACTCCACCCCGTGCTGCCCGGCGTGTACACGGCTGCCGCCAGGTAAATGAACCTGCGGAGCCCGCCATGCCAGGCCCCACTGCACACAGCCACCCAGGCCGTGCCATGCTCGCCGCCGTTGCGCCGCCCCCCATGCTCGAAGCCCGGGCGCTGGCCAAATCCTTCGGCGCCGTGCAGGCGCTCAAAAGCGTTTCCTTCCGCCTGCGCGCAGGCACGGTGCACACGCTGCTGGGCGAGAACGGGGCCGGCAAATCCACCCTGCTCAAGATCCTGGCCGGCGTACACCGGCCCGATGGCGGACAGCTGCTGGTGGCCAGCGCCCAGGCCCGGCTCGGCAGCCCCGGCGATGCGCAGCGCCACGGCATCGCCATCGTTCACCAGGAGCTGAGCCTGGCGCCCAACCTCAGCGTGGCGGACAACCTGTTTGCCGCGCGGCTCCCGCAGCGGGCCGGCTGCGTGGACCGCCGCGCACT
>NZ_JTKZ01000256.1:0-3819 GCF_000799035.1 Delftia sp. ZNC0008 | reverse complement strand
AGGTGATGGAAGCGGCCCGCCAGGCCGGCGTGGCCGAAATCATCGAGCGCCTGCCGCAGGGCCTGGACACGCCGGTGGGCGAGGGCGGGGCGCGCCTGTCGGGCGGCGAGCGCCAGCGCATCGCCATCGCGCGTGCGCTCATCAAGGATGCGCCCATTTTGCTGATCGACGAGGCCACGGCCGCGCTGGATGCCGAAAACCAGGCGGCCATCGCCCAGGCGCTGGCGCGGCTGCGCGGCCGGCGCACGCTGATCGTGATTGCCCACCAGCTGTCCACCGTGGCCATGGCCGACCAGATCATCGTGCTGGACCAGGGCCGCGTCAGCGAGCAGGGCACGCCGCAGCAGCTGGCACAGGCGCCGGGCCTGTATGCGCGCTTTCTGGCGCGGCGGCGCGCCGCCAAGGGCTGGCGCATTGCGGGAACGCGCACGGGCACGGACGAGGACCTCCGTTGAGCGAGCCTGCGAAGCCAACGACAGGGACGCAGGTCCCGCGCCTGGCGCCATGGCTGCTGCCGTTTGCCGCGCTGTGCTGCGCCTCCGTGCTCACCGGCGCGCGGCAGGTGGAATGGGGGCAGCTGCTGTCGCTGTCGGGCGATGCCTGGCTCACCCTCACGGCCAGCCGCCTGCCGCGCCTGGCAGCGCTGGTGCTCACGGGGGTGGGGCTGTCGGTGTGCGGCGTCGTGCTGCAGCAGATCGTGCAGAACCGCTTTGTGGAGCCTGCTACCTGCGGCGGTCTGGACGCGGCCAAGCTGGGCATTCTGGTGTCGCTGACGGTGGCGCCCGCCTCGGCCTTTACCTCGGGCGCGTGGGGCGTGGCCTGGCGCATGGTGTTCGCGCTGGTGTTCTGCCTGGGCGCCAGCCTGCTGTACGTGGCCATCGTCCGCCGCATGCGCCTGCGCAACCTGGTGCTGGTGCCTGTGGTCGGCCTGATGTACGGCAGCGTGCTCAGCGCCATTGCCGAGTTCCATGCCTTCCGCCACAACCTGCTGCAAAGCATGCAGGGCTGGCTGCTGGGCGACTTCTCGCGCGTCGTGCAGGGCCACTACGAGATCATCTACCTCATCGTGCCCATCGTGGTGCTGACCTATGCGTTTGCGCACCGCTTCACCGTGCTGGGCATGGGCGAGGGCATGGCCACCAGCCTGGGGCTGAGCTATCCGGCGCTGGCCACGCTGGGCCTGGTGCTGGTGGCGGTCACCGTCTCGGCCACGGTCATCACCGTGGGCGCCATTCCCTTCGTGGGCCTGGTCATTCCCAACCTGGTGGCCATGCGATGCGGCGAGAACCTGGGCCGCACCCTGCCCATCGTCGCGCTCAGCGGCGCCTCGCTGCTGCTGGCCTGCGACATCGTGGGCCGGCTGATCATGCACCCCTTCGAGGTGCCGATCGGCCTGACGGCGGGTAGCGTGGGCGGCGTGCTGTTCCTCGTGCTCATCCTGCGCAGAAGGCCGTGATGCGCAAGGCCTTGCCTCACACCACCGCATGGATTGCGGCTGCCGTGGTTGCCGTCGCGCTGGCGGCCTGCTTCGTGCTGCTGGGCTCGGGGCTGGACTTCGGCTACGTCATTGCACGGCGGCTGACGCGGCTGTCGGCCATCGTCATCGGCGGCATCTGCATTGCGCTGTCGTCCATCGTCTTCCAGACGCTTGCGGGCAACCGCATCCTCACCCCCGCCATCATGGGTTATGAGGCGGTCTACCTGCTGCTGCAGGCGCTGCTGGTGCTGGCCATGGGCGTGCAAAGCCTGGTGGTGCTGGGCCCCAGCGGCAACTTCTGGCTGTCGGTGGCCTGCATGCTGGGCTACTCCTGGGCCCTGCACCGCTGGCTGCTGGGCGGGGGGCGCGACAACGTGTACTTCCTGCTGCTGCTGGGCCTGGTGCTGGGCATGGTGATAGGCACCTTCACGCAGTTCGTGCAGCTGCGCATCAGCCCCGGAGAGTTCTCTGTGCTGCAGGGCTACAGCTACACCTCGTTCAACCGCGCCCGGCCCGCGCAGCTGCTGTGGTCGGCGCTGATCGTGGCCGTGGCCTGCGTGATCGTGCGGCGCAGCCTGCCCGTGCTGGACGTGCTGGCCCTGGGGCGCGAGCAGGCCATCTCGCTGGGCGTGCACTACCAGCGCCAGCTGCGCCTGCAGCTGGCGCTGATTGCCGCGCTGGTGGCGGTGTCCACCAGCCTGCTGGGGCCCACGGCCTTCATGGGCATCTTCGTGGCCCACATCAGCTATGCGCTGGCGGGCACGGCGCGCCACCGGGTCACGCTGCCGCTGGGCTGTGCCGTGGCCGTGTCCATCTTCATCGCGGCGCAGCTGGCGGTGGAGCATGTCTTCAACTACCGCACCTCGGTGGGCATCCTCGTCAACCTGGTATGCGGCAGCTACTTCCTTGCACTCATGGTGCGCGGGCGCGGCCGGGCCTGAGCCGAGCACCGGCGCCACCAAAAAACAGTCAAGCAATGCATGCCATTTTTCAGGAGAGAAAGCCCGTGACCCGTCTGTTCCGCGTTCCCCATCACGCTCCCATGTTGGCCCTGGCTGCTGCCCTGGCCCTGTCGGCCTGCGACCGGCCCGCCAACCCGTCGGCACAGGCCGCAGCGCCGCAGGCGGCGGGCGCCGGCGAGTTCAAGCCCGTCACCGTGCAGCACCAACTGGGCACGACGGTGGTGGAGCGCCCGCCGCAGCGCGTGGCCGCGCTGGACATGAACGAGGCCGACTTCCTCGACCAGCTCGGCGTGCCCATTGCCGGCATGCCCAAGGACTTCGTGCCCCACTTCCTGGCCCGGTACAAGGACGATGCCAACGTGCAGGACCTGGGCTCCATCGTCCAGCCCAACCTGGAGCGCGTGCATGCGCTCAAGCCCGACCTGGTGCTGATCTCGCCAATCCAGGCCAGCGCCTACCAGGAGCTTTCGGGCTTTGCGCCCACCGTGCATTTCGACGTGGACTTCAGGAACAGCGGCACCCGGCACCTGGACACCGTGCGCGATCATCTGCTGACCCTGGGTCGCATCTTCGGCAAGCAGGACCTGGCGCGCGCCAAGGCCGCCGAGATGTACGACAAGGTGGCCCAGGCCCGGCGCGCCACCGAAGGGCGCAAGGAGACGGCCCTCATCGTCATGCACAACAACGGCTCCTTCACCTCGTTCGGCCCGCAGTCGCGCTACGGCTTTGTCTTCAACGCGCTGGGCGTCAGGCCCGCCAGCATGGCGGCCGAGGCCGACCTGCACGGCCAGCCCATCTCCAGCGAATTCATCCAGCAGGCCAACCCGGACATCCTCTACGTGATCGACCGCACGGCCATCATGCAGCGCCGCCCGGGCATGGATGCTGCCGGCATGGACAACCCGCTGCTGCGCCAGACCAGCGCCTGGAAGAACAACCGCGTGGTCTTCGTCGATTCCGAGGCCTGGTACGTCACGGCGGCCAGCGTGACCTCGGTGAAGCTCATGGTCGATGACGTGCTCAAGGGCTACGGCGATGTGCCGGCAGCGGGCGCGGGCCCGGTGGCCGCTGCGGTTGCAAATTGATCGCATTCTCGATTGAGGGTTTGGCTTTCTCGTTCGGAAGACAAGGTGAAACACCCAACGCCTACCCGAATCGAAAGGAGTCCCGCATGGCACTACGCCATCCATCCCGTCCCGCGCACAACGGCGCATCGCGCGCCCTGCCGCGCCCGGCCTTTGCCTGCAGGCACACGGCCATCGCCGTGCACATGCTCTGCATGGCGGGCCTGGCACTGGGGGGCCTGGCCGTGGCCATGCCGTCCGCGCTGGCGCAGGCGGCTGCCCAGGGGGCCGCATCTGGAGCCGCCTCCGGACGCGG
>NZ_JTKZ01000882.1:0-1976 GCF_000799035.1 Delftia sp. ZNC0008 | reverse complement strand
CCGCGTCGCCTGACGGCGCGCTTGCGGTACATGCGGTGCATGCGATTTCCACATGGCTTCTCCTGTCTCGATATCAGTCATTGGTGTCACGCGGGCAGATCCACACCGTCAGCGCGCTGAGGTTGTCCTGGTGCGGATTGCCGCTGGATACGACGCGGCCGACCATGCGCTGTATCCATTCGTCGGGGCGCTGGCTCGCGGCCAGCAGCTGCTCCATTTCCGACTCGTGCATGCCCTCCCAAAGGCCGTCCGAGCACAGCAAAAAGACATCGCCGGGCTCCAGGGCCACGGCGGCGGAGCGGATGCTGGGCGGCACCTGGCCTTCGGCACCGATGGCGCCGGCCAGGACGTTGCGGTTGGGCAGGCGGCGCGGGTCGTTCTCTTCGTACAGGCCGGCGTGCAGCAGCTGCTGCACCAGGCTGTGGTCTTCGGTGCGCAGGTGCATGCGGCCTGCGCGGAACCAGTACAGGCGCGAGTCGCCCCAGTGCGCCCACAGGGCGCGGCCCTGCCCGGGGTCGATGCACAGCACCACCACGGTGGCGCTCATGTGCATGCGCGAGGCCGAGGTGGACTGCTGGCCGCTGACGCGGTGCTCCGCCTGGGAAATCAGGGAGGCCAGGCTGGCAGGGGCGAACAGCGGGTTCTCCCGGAAGCCCTCCAGCACGGCCTGGACCGTGAGCTGGGCGGCAAGTTCGCCATGCCCGTGCCCGCCAGCCCCATCGGCCAGGGTGCAGCACAGGCCGCCGGCGCCCAGGTCCATCAGGCCCATGGCGTCTTCGTTGCTGGAACGCCTGCCGCTGTGGGATGCGCTGGCCACCTGGATGCTGTAGCGGTGGCCGTCTCCGTCGAGGTAGGCGATCACGGCTGGCCTTTCACGGACTGCTCGGCGTTTTCGTAGGCCTCGACGAAGGTGCGGCCCGAGAAGGCCATCAGATCGTCCTCGGCATGGCGGCGCAGCACGTCGAAGTTGTGCTTGTAGTCGTCCCACAGCGCAGCCTTGCGGCCATTGGTCAGCAGCTTGTCCAGCAGGCCGGGGTTGGTTTCGGTGCGGCGCTCCAGCTCGGTCGGATCGAACCGGGTCAGGGCCTCGGCATAGGCGGCGCGGATGCCGGCCATCAGGGCCAGCTGGTGCACGTGCAGATCCTGGAAGGCGTCCTGCATGGCGGGCAGCGGCTTCATGAAGCCCGGGAAGGTCTGGTGGACCATCTGCATGAGCACGCCCTCGGAATTGGGCAGGAACTTGAGCGGATTGTTGGCGCCCGTGGCAATGATGGTGACGCCGGCACGGAACTCGCGCTTGATCTCGGAGCGCGCCGCCAGCAGGTCGATGGTGCCCTGCACGGCAATCCGCAGGGCTTCGCCGAAGGTGCGCATGAATTCGGGCGTGACCTCGAAATGGGTCTTGGCCGGGTTCAGGCCCGCGCCTTCCATGAAGGCCGTGGCCAGGGCCTGCAGGTCGGCGTGGGCGGCGCTGGCGGCGTTGGCGGCCGGCTGGGGCTGCACCGGAGCATCGACAGGCGCGGCGGTGCAGGGCAGGGTGCCGACGGGAATGGCGGCGGCGCCCTGGCCGAGGATGCTGGAGGCTGCGTTGAAGTGGGCGCTGGAGCTGGAGCTGGTGTTGGCGGGAGCGGCGGCAGCGCTTGCGGCAGAAACGATGGCTGGCGCAGCTTGGCCTGCGCCGGACTGGAAGATGTCCAGGTCCAGCCCGTTGGTGGGCAGCAGTCCGTCGAGCACGACGGGCTCGGCGGGGATTTCGGGGGCCGTCGCGGCAGCGGGGGCCGTGGCCATCGGTGCAGCAACTGGTGCAGCGGCAGGTAAGGGAGCTGGTACGGCAACTGGTACGGCAACTGGTACGGCAGTTGGTGCGGCCTGTACCTGTACAGGTTGCTGTGTCTGCGCTGCAGGCGCCAATGACTGCTCCAGGCCGGCCGGCTGGGCCGGCGCCGCTGCACCCTGCGCAGCAGGCTGCGCAGGCG
>NZ_JTKZ01000419.1:0-3498 GCF_000799035.1 Delftia sp. ZNC0008 | reverse complement strand
CCCGCTCACGCCGCGGCAGGCCGAAGCGTTCGAACAGCAAAGGCAGCAGAAGCAGGGTCAGCGCCGTGGAACTGACCAGCCCGCCCGCCACCACGATGGCCAGCGGCCGCTGGATCTCCGAGCCCGGCCCGCTGGCCAGCAGCAGCGGCACCATGCCCAGCGCGGTGATGCAGGCCGTCATCAGCACGGGCCGCAGCCGGTCGCGCACGCCGTGCCGCACCACCTGGGACAGGGGCTGGCCCGCAGCCAGCAGGTTGTTGAAGTGAGAGACCAGGACCACGCCGTTGAGCACCGCAATGCCCAGCAGCGCGATGAAGCCCACCGAGGCGGGCACCGACAGGTACTCGCCCGCCGCACTCAGCGCTGCCATGCCGCCCACCAGCGCGAACGGGATGTTGGCAATGACCAGCAGCGCCTGCCTGGGCGAGCGGAAGGTCAGCACCAGCAGCACGAAGATGGCGCCCAGCGCCAGCGGCACCACCAGCGCCAGCCGTGCGGCGGCGCGCTGCTGGTTCTCGAACTGGCCGCCCCAGACGATGCGCATGTCCTTGAGGCCGGCATCACCGGCGACGGCCGCCTGGGCATCTCGCACAAAGCTGGCCAGGTCGCGCCCTTCGACGTTGACCTGCACCACGGCGAAGCGTGCGCCGTTTTCGTGGTCCACGCGCACGGGGCCGTCGCGGGCCGCCAGCGTGGCAAGGGAGGTCAACGGCCAGTTGCTGCCGTCCGCCGCCGTCACCAGCAGCCCGGCCAGGCCTTCGGGCGACTGGCGCAGCGCCGTGCCGCCGCGCAGGATGAGCGGCGTGCGCGCCACGCCTTCGGGCACGATGCCAATGCGCTCGCCTTCCACCAGGGCGCGCAGTTGCGCCTGCAGGCCATCGCCACTGAGCCCGGACTGGCCCAGCGCCGCGCGGTTGAGCGCCACCTGCAGGTATTGCACGCCGCTGTTGCTGGGCGCGATGACTTCGGAGGCCCCGGCCACCGCGCGCATGCGCGCGGCCACGGCCTGGGCGGCAGTGTCCAGCCGCGCCAGGTCGGGATCGAAGATCTTGATGGCCACGTCGCCGCGCGTGCCGGTCAGCATTTCGGAGACGCGCATTTCTATGGGCTGGGTGAAGCCGTAGATGAGCCCCGGAAAGCCCTCCATGACGTGGCGTATGGCCTCGGCGATGTCTTCCTTGCTGCCGCGCCACTCGTCGCGCGGGCGCAGCACCAGGAAGGTATCGGTCTCGTTCAGGCCCATGGGGTCCAGGCCCAGATCGTCGGAGCCCGTGCGCGCGACGATGGAGCGGATCTCGGGCACCTTCTCCAGCAGCGCGCGCTGCACCCGGCCGTCCATGTCCAGCGAAGCGGCCAGCGAGATGGAGGGCGTCTTTTGCAGCTGCACGATCATGTCGCCCTCATCCATGGTGGGCATGAAGGTCTTGCCCACGGACAGGTAGAGCACGGCCGCCCCGGCCAGCGATGCCCCGGCAATGCCGAAGACCGCAGGCCGGTGGGCCAGGCTCCAGCGCTGCATGCGCTCGAAGCCCCCGGCCACGCGCCGCATCAGCCAGGGTTCATCGCCACCATGCGAGCGCAGCAGCAGCGAGGCCAGCGCAGGCACGACGGTGAAGGCGATGAGCACCGAGGCCCCCAGCGCCAGCACGATGGTCAGCGCCACGGGCGCGAACAGCTTGCCCTCCAGCCCCTGCAGCGTGAGCAGCGGCAGGAACACGATGGCGATGATGGACACGCCGGCCAGCATGGGCACGGAGACCGCCGAGACCGCCTGGCGGATCAGCACGGCCCGGTCCTGCGGCGGGGAGCTGCCTGCCGTTTCGATGGCCGTTGCGCCCGCAGACTCATTCGCCAGCGCGGTCTCTATGTTCTCCACCACCACCACCGCAGCATCCACCAGCATGCCCAGGGCGATGGCCAGGCCGCCCAGGCTCATCAGGTTGGCCGTCAGGCCCGCATGGCGCATCAGCAGGAAGGTGGCCAGCATGGACAGCGGCAGCGTGGCCGCCACCACCAGGGCTGCCCGCAGCCCGCCCAGGAACAGGTAGAGCGTGACCAGCACCAGCACGCTGGCCTCGACCAGGGCGCGTACCACGGTGCCCGCCGCGCGCGAGACCAGGTCGCCCCGGTTGTAGAAGACCTGGGTGCTCATGCCCTTGGGCAGCCGGGGAGCCAGTTCGTCCAGCCGCGCCTGCACGGCATCCACCAGGCTGCGCGCATCCACCCCGCGAAGTCCCAGCACCAGGCCCTGCACGGCTTCGCCACGCCCGTCGCGGCTGACGGCGCCGTTGCGCGTGGCTTCGCCCAGGCGCACGGTGGCCACGTCGCCCACGGTGGCGGCAACGCGCCCCTCATGGGCGGGCGCCACGACAATGGCGCGCAGGTCGTCCAGCCCGCGCACGCCACCTTCCACGCGCACCACCCAGTGCTCTTCCCCTCGGTCCAGCCGGCCTGCGCCGTCGTTGCGGTTGTTGGCCTCCAGCGCCTGGCGCAGCTGGTCCAGCGTCACGCCGCGCGCCCGCAGCCGGGCGGGGTCGGGGATCACCTCGTAGCCGCGCACCATGCCGCCCAGGGCATTCACGTCGGCCACGCCGGCCACGGTGCGCAGCGCAGGGCGAATCACCCAGTCCAGCACATGGCGGCGCTCGGCCAGAGACCATTGCTCACCGTCGATGGTGAACATGAACATCTCGCCCAGCGGCGTGGTGATGGGGGCAAGCCCGCCTTCGGCCGTGGCGGGCAGCTCGCGCTGCAGGCCGGCCAGCCGCTCGGACACCTGCTGGCGCGCCCAGTAAACGTCCGTGCCTTCGCTGAAATCCACGGTCACGTCGCTGATGCCGTACTTGGACACCGAGCGCACCATGGTCTTGTGCGGCAGGCCCAGCAATTCCTGCTCGACAGGCGTGGAGACGCGCTGCTCCACCTCCTCGGGCGTCATGCCGGGCACCTTCAGGATCACCTTGACCTGGGTGGGCGAGATGTCGGGGAAGGCATCGATGGGCAGGTGCACATAGGCCCAGGCACCGGCCAGGGCCAGCGCGCAGGCGGCCATCAGCACCAGCGCGCGCTGGCGCAGCGAAAAATCGATGAGGCGCGCCAGCATCACTCACCCCCGCCCAGCAGGCCCTTGAGCGCGGCAATGCCCGTCACGGCAATGCGCGCCTTGGGCGGCAGCGTGCCGCGCACCACGGCCGTGGCCTCGTCGCTGGCCTCCACGGACAGCGGCATGAAGCGCGCCCCCTGCCCGGTGGCGACAAAGACGCCGGTGCGGTTGTTCCAATGCGCCAGCGCCGCAGCGGGTACGCGCAGGCGTGCACCGCCAGAGCCACCGGCAGATCCACCGGAAGGCCCGGCGTCCGCACCGGCCAGGGCCAGCGACGCGGTCACGCTTTCGCCCACGCGCAGGTCACCAGCGCGTTCCAGCGCAACGCCCACCCGCATGCCGGCCGATCCATCACCGACCGGGGCCATGCCAGCCACCTTGCCCTGCGCACCGCG
>NZ_JTKZ01000636.1:0-2103 GCF_000799035.1 Delftia sp. ZNC0008 | reverse complement strand
GCCGCGCTTTGCCGACGGCAGCAGCCTGGGCCTGCCGCGCCACACCAACTTCACCCAGCCCTGGGCCTATTACGACTACGAGACCAAGGAGCTGTTCGCCCAGCTCGAGCACAAGTTCGACAACCGCTGGAAGGCCAAGCTCAACGTCTCGCGCGTGGAGACCGAGCTGGACCGCTTCTGGGTCTACATGGGCGGCGCCATCAACCCGCAGACCCTGGCGGGTGCGGTCTGGCGCGGCGGCCACATCCAGTCCGGCAATACGCAGGAGGTGGTGGACCTGAGCCTGGGCGGCCCCTTCCAGCTCATGGGCCGCACGCATGAATTGCTGCTGGGCGCGGACTGGCAGCGCGTGGAAAGCTTCTGGCAAAGCGCCAATTTCACGGGCAGCGGCACCGTGGCCAGCAATCCGTTTGCTCCCAGCATCTGGACGCCGCCCACGGAAACCTACTTCAACACCCGCTACGGTCCCTGGGGCCAGAAGCAGATGGGCGGCTATGGCGTGCTGCGCCTGCATCCCACGGACAGGCTGCACCTCATCCTGGGTGCGCGCGCCAGCCGCTACGACTTCCAGCAGTCGATCTGGAACCTGGATGCGCAGGGCAACCGCACGCCCTGGTCGAACACGCCGTTCAAGGAACCCACCAAGATCACGCCCTATGGCGGGGTGATCTATGACCTGAACAGCCAGTGGTCGGCCTATGCCAGCTATTCGTCCATCTTCAAGCCGCAGGCGCTGAGCATGGCCGGCCCGGCGCCGGGCACCTCGCTGCCGCCGGTCAAGGGCGCCAGCTACGAGGCCGGCCTCAAGGGCGAGCTGATGGACGGGCGGCTGAACGCCATCTTCAGCGTCTTCAATGTGGAGCGCACGGGCACGGCCGTGGTGGACTCGCGCTACGAGACCAACGACAGCCGCTGGGGCGGCAACTGCTGCTACCTGGCACAGGGCAAGGTCACCAGCCGGGGCTTCGACATGGAATTGGGCGGCGAGCTGCAGCCCGGCTGGCAGCTGGCAGCGGGCTACACCTTCAACAACACCCGCGACCGCAGCACCGAAAAGACCTACAGCAGCATCACGCCGCGCCACCTGTTCAAGCTGTCCACGGCCTATACGCTGCCGGGCGAGCTGTCGCGCTGGAAAGTGGGCGGCAGCGCCCAGATCCAGAGCACGCACTACGTCAGCGGCACGGCGCTGTCGGCGGCGGGCACGTCCGTGCCCTTTGACTTCACGCAGGGCGGCTACGCGCTGTGGAATGCCATGGTGCAGTACCGCATCGACCCGCGCTGGACGGTCACCTTGAACATCAACAACCTGTTCGACAAGACCTACTACCAGACCCTGGGCAGCACCTTCAGCAACAACCTGTATGGCGCCCCGCGCCACGCCATGCTCACGCTGCGCGGCAGCTTCTGAGGACGGCGGCGCAGGCGTTCTGGCCGCCGTGGCGCGGTCAGCAGCCTTGCGGGCGGCACGCCAAGTACTGGGCCTCCACCTGCACATGGTCAGCCAGTTGGTCTGCGCTGTCGCGGATGGCGCGCAGCGCATGGGCCAGGGCCTGCTGGCTGTGGTGCTCCTGCGGTGCATGCACTGCCGCCAGGGCCAGTTGCGCCAGGGCCGAGATCTCGGAGCAGTTTTCCTGCACGCTGCTGTGGATCTCGGTGATGGCGCTGGTCAACTGGTGCAGGCTGGGTGGCTTTGTCCTGAGGGTGTCCTTGTCCATGGCCATGCCTCAGCCCTGCGGGCGCACCGGCTCATGGGTGCGGCATTCGAGCAGGTGCGCCATGGCTTTGGCGGCTGCCTCGGCCGCTTCGGCGCGGCGCATCTCGGCCGCGTCTTCAAACCCGCAGCCCATGGCCTGGGCCTCGGTGCCGGCGTAGTCGGCCAGCGTCTCGGCGCTGTCGCGGATGCTTTGCAGGGCGCGGGCCACCACGTCCATGTGGCGATGGCCCTTGGGCGTCTCCAGCCATGCCAGGGCGAGCTGGGCGATGGAGGAGATCTCTGCACAGCCTTGCTGCACGAGATGGTCCACCTGGGTGAGGGCGCTGGACAGTTGCCGGGTGGTGTGGCTGTCCGTGGCGGATTTGGGCTGGGCGGGGTTCATGCCT
>NZ_JTKZ01000246.1:0-3531 GCF_000799035.1 Delftia sp. ZNC0008 | reverse complement strand
CCGCGTGTGAGGATGCCCACCGTGGTTTCGGTGGGGCCGTAATGGTTGAGCACGCGGCAGCCGGGCCTGAGCACGGCGATGCGGTCCACCAGCGGCCAGCGCGTGGCCTCGCCGCCCAGCACCAGGCGGCAGGCGGGCAGCACGTCAGCGGGCATGCCGGCGTTCAGCAGCCCCTGCAGGTGGCTGGGCACGATCTTGAGCACGTCCACCCGGTGCTCCGCCATGTAGCGCGCGAAGCCGTCGGGGTCGAAGGCCAGTTCGGGCGCCATCAGATGCAGCGCGCGCCCCGAACACAGCGCACCGAACAGCACGGTGTGCCCCAGGTCCGCCGCCACGGTCGAGACCATGGCCATGCTGCGCGCCGCCTCGGGCAGGTCCAGCCGCTGCAGCACGGCCTGCACATAGTGGGCCAGCGCCCCGTGGCTGACGACCACGCCCTTGGGCTGCCCGGTCGAGCCCGAGGTGTAGATCACATAGGCGCCCTGTGCGGAATGCGGCGGCGCGGCCGGCGGCGCCTGCCCCGCAATGCACGGCTCCTGGCAGGCATTCAGGTCCAGGCTCAGCAGGGGAACGCCCGCGTCCCAGGCGGGCGCCTGCTGGCAGAGCATCAGCACCGCGCCGCTGTCGCGCAGCTGCCAGGCCAGCCGCTGCGCCGGCAGGCCGGGGTCCAGGGGCACATAGGTGCCACCGGCCTTGAGCACGGCAAGCAGGCCCAGCACAAAGGCGCAGCTGCGCTCGGCATGCAGGGCCACGCGCACATCGGCCCCCACGCCGCGCGCCACCAGGGCCCGGGCCAGCTGGTCGGACTGCCGGTCCAGCTGCGCGTAGCCCAGGGCCGAGCCCGCGTCCCTGACCGCCGTGCCATCGGGATGGGCCTGCACGGCGCGCGACCACAGCTGCAGCACGCTGTCGGCGCCAAAGGCCTGCACCGGGCCTGCAGACTCCGACACGCGGCCTGGCAGCGACAGCTCGCACAGCCTGGGCTGCTTCTCGCCCATGGCGCCCATAGCGCCGCTGACCTGCCGCGCAAGGTCCTGGAATGCGGCGGCCATGTCGCGCACCACGGCTTCGTCGAACAGTTCATGGGCGTAGATCAGCACGCAGTCGATGCCGTCCTGCCGATCGGTGAAGTCCAGGCTCAGGTCGAAATGCGCCTGGCCGCTGGAGACGGCCTGCATGGCGATCTCCAGGCCGGCGATGTGGCGCGTGGCCGATGCATCTTCCTGCTGGGTGCACTTGACCTGGAACAGCGGGTGAACGCCCGGCTGGCGGACCGGCTGCAGCGCCTCGACCAGCAGGTGGAACGGCAGGTCCTGGTGGGCCTGCGCGCCCAGCACCGCCTCGCGCACCTGCGCCAGCAGCGCACCGAAGTCCTGCGCGGGATCGATGTGCGTGCGCAGCACCAGCAGGTTCAGGAAGTAGCCGATCAGCCCATGCGTCTCGGCCTTCCGGCGGTTGGCCACCGGCGTGCCCACGCGCAGCTCGCGAGTGCCGCTGAAGCGGTACAGCACCAGCTTGAGCAGGGCCAGCATCACCATGAACAGCGAGGCGCCATGCGCGCGGCCCAGGGCACGCACGCGGGTGGCCAGTGCGGCGGGCAGCGTGAACTCCAGGCGCTGCTCCTGTGCTTCCTGCACGGCCGCCCTGGCCTGCTTCATCGGCAGGGCCAGGGCCTCGTGCTCGGTGCCCAGCCGGGCGCGCCAGTAGGCCAGCTGCCGCTCGCGCTCACCGGCATCGAACCAGCGGCGCTGCCAGACGGCGTAGTCGGCGAACTGCAGGGCCATGGCCGGCAGGCGCGATGGCTGCTGCGCGCGCAGGGCCTCGTACAGGTGGAACAGCTCCTCGACCACGATGCCGTTGGACCAGCCATCGCCCGCAATGTGGTGCAGCGACAGGCCCAGCACATGCTCCTGCGCGCCCATCCGGCACAGGACGGCGCGCAATGGCGTTTCCGTGTCCAGCGCAAAGGGCTGGCGGGCCAGCAGCAGCACCTGGCGCTGCGCCTCGGCCTGCGGATCGCCGTCCGCCCATGCGCCCAGATCGACATGGCGCAGGGGCACGGGCGCGGCGGGCTGGATGGACTGCCGGGGCTCGCCGTCCTCGCCGGCCGGATAGCAGGTGCGCAGGATCTCGTGGCGCTCGGCCAGGGCCTGCAGCGCCTGCTCCAGCGCCCACGCATCCAGCGGCCCCTTGAGCGACAGCGATCCCACCATGTTGTAGGCGGGGCTGGCGGGCTCCAGCCGCCAGGTGAGCCAGAGGCTGCGCTGCGCGGGGGACAGGGCAATGGCCAGCGTGCGGTCGCAGCGGGTGATGGTGTGGGCCGTCGTGTTGCAGGCGTCGCCGTCCGGCAGGCCACCTGCGCCACCTGCGCCAGATGCAGCGGTTGCACCGGATGCACCCCCGATCCTCAGGGCCAGTGCGGCACGCTGCGCATCGGACAGGCGGGACTTGCGGGAATCGAGATCGTTCAGGGACATGGTGGTCTTCTCACGCAGATGCGAAGGCGGCAAGGGCATCGCCTTCATCGGTAACGGTGGCCTCGATCTCCTCGATCAGCCGTGTCTCCACCAGCACGGCCAGCTCGCCGACGGTGGGGGCCTTGAAGAAGGCGGCAGGGTGCAGCTCGACACCAAAGCGCTTTTTCACGCGGCCCAGGATCTGCAGGGCCAGCAGCGAGTCGCCGCCCAGCTCGAACAGGTTGTCGTCCACGCCCACCGGGGCAATGCCCAGCATGTCGGTCCACAGCGCGGCCAGTGCCTGCTGCAGCTCGCCTTCGGCCGCGACGTAGGCGGTCTGCAGCGCCGGGCGCGGATGGCCGCCACGGGCCTGCGATCCGTTGGCAGGTTCGGCGACGGCTTCGGCGGCAGGTTCTGCCAGCGCATCCACCAGCCCGGCATCGATCTCGCCCAGGCGCTGCCGCAGGTCGGTGGTGGAGATGACCACCTGGTGCGGCACGTCGCCGTTGACGATGCGCTCGAACACCGCTGCCGCTTCTGCGCCGCTCCAGCCTATGCCCTCGGGAATGCGCATGCCGGCGGCCATGCCCAGGTCACGCCAGGCGTCCCAGTCCACGGAGATGACGGGCCAGGCGCGCTGGCGGCTGGCCAGTGCCGCCAGTGCATTCATGCAGGCATTGGCGGCGGCGTAGTCGCTCTTGCCCAGGCCTGCGGTGAGGCTGGAGATGGACGAGCACAGCAGCACGAAGTCCGGCGCCTGCATGTCCTGCATGTCCTGCATGTCCTGCATGTCCTGCGTGCCCAGCAGGTCCAGCAGCAGCCGGGTGCCGCGCAGCTTGGGGGCGAACGTGCGCTCCACGCCGTCCCGCGTGCGGGTGGCCAGCATGCCGCTGTCGGCATGGCCTGCGGCATGGACCACGCCATGCAGCGTGCCAAAGCGCTGGTGCGCCTGCGCCAGCGCCGCCTGCATCTGCGCGGCGTCGGCCACATCGGCCGCCAGGGTCAGCACCTGGGCGCCCTCGGCCTCCAGGGCCAGCAGCTGCAGCAGTTGCTGGCGCAGGGTGCTCGGACGCGG
>NZ_JTKZ01000884.1:0-3623 GCF_000799035.1 Delftia sp. ZNC0008 | reverse complement strand
CCGCGTTGCCGCGCTGCAGGCCTATCTGGCGCAGTTGCCCGGCGTGGTCGATGCGCCGGCGCAGGCCCCGGCCGAGGTCCCGGGCCGATAAAAAAAGCCCGCACAAGGCGGGCATGAAAACGAAGGAAGGACAGGCTCTCAGTCGAGGGCCGTCTTCTGGCCGTTCTTGAACACGCTCAGCGTGTACGAAGGGTTCTTCATCTCGCCGTTCTTCTCGAAAGCGATCTTGGAGGTCACGCCCGAGTAGTCGGCCTTCTGCAGGAAGGGGATGTAGACCTTGGGGTCCCAGGAGTTGGCGCGCTTCATGGCGTCGGCCAGCATCATGGTGGCGTCGTAGAAGTACGGGCTGTAGACCTGGAACTGACCGGGGTACTTGGCGTCGTAGCGCTTCTTCCATTCCGTGCCGCCAGGCATCTTGGCCAGCGAGGCGCCGCCGTCGGCGCAGATCACGTTGTCCAGCGGCTTGGCGCCGGCGGCCACCTTGGCCAGCTCGGGCACGCACAGGCCGTCGCCGCCGAAGTACTTGGCATCGTTCATGCCCAACTGGGCCATCTGGCGCAGCATGGGGCCGGCCTGGCCATACATGCCGCCGTAGAAGATGCCTTCGGGCTTCTTGGCCTTGATCGAGGTCAGGATGGCCATGAAGTCCGTGGCCTTGTCGTTCGTGAACTCCGAGGCCACGACCTTCACGCCCAGCTTTTCCGCATCCTTCTTGAACACATTGGCCAGGCCCTGGCCGTAGGCCGTGCGGTCATCGATGATGGCTACGGTCTTGAGCTTGAGCGTTTCGGCCGCGTACTTGGCCAGCGCCGCGCCCAGCGCGTTGTCATTGGCAATCACGCGGTAGGTGGTGTTCCAGCCGGGCTTGGTCAGGTCGGGGTTGGTGGCCGCGCCCGTGATCATGGGAATGCCGCAGTCCTGGAAGACCTTGGACGAGGGGATGGCCACGCCCGAGTTGAGGAAGGCCACGGCGCCAGCGACCTTGTCGTCGCACAGCTTCTGCGAAGCGGCCGTGCCCTGCTTGGGATCGGCCACATCGTCTTCGGCCACCAGCTGGAACTTGACCTTCTTGCCGGCGATCTCCATGCCCTTGGCATTGAGGTCGTCAATGGCCATGCGCACGCCGTTCTCGTTGTCCTTGCCGAAATTGGCCTGGGGTCCGGACACGGGGCCGATGTGGCCGATGCGGATCACCTGCTCCTGGGCCATGGCCACGCCACCCATGCCGGCCACGACGGCCGCAATACACAACTTCCGGGACATCTTCATCGCGCACTCCTCAGTTGAAACAGGCCGTCACGTTATTCCCGTCATCGCGGCTTGGCAATGGCGCGTCACGCCGCGTGACGGGACCGCGACACTCGGCCCCAACTCAGTGTTTACGAGAATCCATCCCCAACCAAAGCTGTGCTGGGAGGCTGGCCGGCTCAGGCCGCGCGCGCCTGGCCCAGTGCCTGTACCTGCGCCAGCTGGTCCAGCGCCGCCAGGCAGGCATGCGCCACTTCCACGCCCTTCTTCACGAAGTGGGCACGGAAGAACTCCACATGGTCGCCGTGCTCGTGGAAGTCGCGCGGCGTGAGCACGGCCGAGAACACGGGCACTTCGGTATCGAGCTGCACGCGCATCAGGCCGTCGATCACGGCCGAGGACACGAACTCGTGGCGATAGATGCCGCCGTTGACCACCAGCGCGCAGGCGATGACCGCGTCGAAACGGCCGCTGTCGGCCAGCTTCTTGGCCAGCAGCGGGATCTCGAAGGCGCCGGGCACGTTGAAGTGGCTGATGTTCTGCGCGGCCACACCCTGGGCCTGCAGCTCGGCCGCCATGGAGTCGCGCGCCTGGTGCACGACATCGGTATGCCAGCTCGCGCAGATCACGGCCACGCGGCTGCGGCCCGCGACGGCCTTCCACGGCGTGCCCGAGGCCGTGCCGTGTGCGGAGAAGTTCAAGGAGACAGGAGTCTGATTCATGGTGCTCTTTCGAGATGAGACAAATGAATCAGGGCGCGCGCCATGGCGCCGCATGGCGCGGCACAGCCCATGGGACAACCATGGGCATGGCGCCTGCCATGCAGGTGCTGCGCGATCTCTTTCATCCGGACTGTGACCGTCGGCTCTGGCATCTCACCAGATCTGCTGACCCCGGCCGGCCTTGCGGCTAGCCGGGCGCTCGCGGGCTGCCGGACACATGCCGAAAGACAGATCCAGATACCGCCGGTGGGGAATTTCACCCCGCCCTGAGAACGCTGCTTTGCGGCGCACGGACTGCGCGCCGCCAAAGACAGCGGCCATTCTAGTCCCGCGCAGATGCCATTGCGGCGATCGGGGCGACCGCAGCCATTGCGCGCTGTGCCTGCGGATTTCATCTGGAAGCACCTACAGCACATGGACCAATTGCTATCAAAATAGAAGCTCCGCTGTCGCCGTCGTTGCCTCGCCAGGACGATCCAGGTCAACCATTGAGGCCTGTCAAACGTCATATGAAGAGATCCAGACAGGAAACACGCCTTTGCCCGGACACCACACCATGACCCGAACCAACGCCTCCCCCACGCAGCAGCGCCCGCAGCCTGGCCTGCGCCCCCTGCGCCTGCTGGCCGGCCTTGGCCTTGCAGCCCTGGTCACCGCCTGCGCCGTGCCGCCCGATGGCTATTCGGACATGGGCTCCGGCTACCCCAGCTATCCCAGCTACCCGTCCTATCCCAGCTATCCGTCGGGCGGCGTCGTCTACCCCTCGTATCCCACGCAGCCCGCCTATCCGGACAACGGCTGGTACGAGCGCCAGCGCCTGCAGCGCGAACGTGAGCGCCTGCAATACGAGCGCGAGCGCATCCAGCAGGAACGCAACCGCGATGCCTGGCGTGACCGCCAACAACGCGAGCGTGAAATGCGAGAGCGCGACCGGGACCGTGACCGCCAGGCCCAGGACCGTGACCGCCAGTTGCGCGAGCGCATGCAGGAGCAGCAGCGCCGCGAAGCCGAGCGCCAGCAGCGGGAGCGCGAACGCGACCAGGGCCAGCAGCAGCGCGAGCGCGAACGCCAGCAACGGGACCGGGAGCAGCAGCAGCGTGACCGCGAGCAGCAGCAACGCGCCATCGAGCGCATGCAGCGTGAAAGCCAGGGCGGCGGCAACCCCTACCCCACCCAGGATCCGCGCCACTGGCGCTGAACGGCTGACCGGCGGCATTTCCAGCCCCTGGGCGCCGCACCATAATCGGCAATACACCACATCCTTGTGCCGCTTGTGATGGGAAAGGAAACCGCCATGCACCGCACCCAAGACCTTGGCCACACCGGCCGCCGTTCATCGGCGGCCGCGCGCTGGGCGCTGGCGGCGCTTGTACCGATGTTTGTACCGCTGGTGCTGGCGCTCACCGCAGGCCCGGCCTCGGCCCAGGTCATCCGCTGCACGGACGCCAAGACCGGCCGCGTCACCTACACCAACAGCAGTTGCAAGGACGGCGAAAACCGCGTGCAGGTGCAGGAAGCCCCCAGCCCCGAAGAGCTGGAGCGCGAGCGCGCGCAGTCCGCCGCCGCCATAGAGCGCAAGAACCAGCAACTGGCCCGCGAAGAGGCCGAGCGCCGCACGCGTGCCCAGCAGCAAGAGCGCGAGGCACGACGCGG
>NZ_JTKZ01000008.1:0-2233 GCF_000799035.1 Delftia sp. ZNC0008 | reverse complement strand
CCGCGTCTGGTGGGCGGGCGGGAGCTGGCATAGGCATGCATGGCCAGTTCGGCCCAGCTCAGCAGGGGCTGGCCGCTGCGGGATGCATCGGCGTGGGCCGCAGCCTCGGCCTTGGTGGCGCTGGCCGACGCGGCCGCGGTGGACAGCAGGCTTTCCGCCAGCGGGTCCATCAGCGCCGGAATGCGGGCGCGGGCCTGGCTGTCGGCCCCCGGCCCCAGCACAAAACTGTTGCGCAGGTGGCGGGCCAGCACCAGCATGGCCAGCGCGCCGGACAGGCAGTCGCCGGGCAGCGGCTGCAGCCGCTGCTCCACATGGCCCATGGCCAGCGCAATGGCCTGCGCCAGTGCGGCGCTGCCCGCATGGCGCTGGGCCTGCAGCAGGGCGTAGGTCACGCCCAGGTGGTCGCACACGTCTTCGCAACCGGGCCAGCTCCCTTCCTTGCCCTGTTGCGCCAGCAACTGCTGGACCGCGGCGTGCACCGGCACGAGGTGTGGCCACAGGCGCTGCTGCGGCGGGTCGGTTCGCGGCACGGCCAAGGCGGGATGCTCACCGCTGATGTACATGCCGCGCAGGTGCAGCAGCAGGCAGGGGGGATGCAGGGGGCGTGGGAGGGGGGGCTCATCGTCGGGTGCGCCGGCAGCCCCACCCTGGGGCGGATCGGGCAGCAAGGGGTGCAGCAACTGCGCGCGCTCCAGGCTGGCATCGGCCAGGGCAAGGGAGCGCAGGGGCATCTCGGTCCAGGCACGGCAATCGGGCAGGGGACTGTCCGCCTCCAGGGGTGTGATGTCCTGGACCCAGTCGATGCGCAGATCGACCTCATCGCGCTTGCGGGCCCAGGCCCACTGGCGCACGCGGGTCGCTCCCTCGCGCCAGGCGGCCTCCAGCGTGGTGGCGCGTACATGGAAGACGGAGGCGGCCTTGTTCTCGGCCGCCACCGTGAAGAAAAGAATGCAGCCGGGGTAGGGCTCGGGCAGCAACACCATGTGCCGTGCCAGGTACTCCAGGCCATTTGCCAATTGCTGCGACAACATGCTCTCGGCCTCGGTCAAGGTCAGTGGGAGGCTGCGCTTCCCGTGGGGACGGGACGCCGGGCTGCGGTGCGCTGACCGCGTACGGATCTGTTCTTTCATGGCGGCCCGGCGGCAGGCGAGTGCGGAGCGCGGCGGCTCAGCGGTAGTCGAATTCCACGCGCCGGTTGCGCTGGTGGGCGTCTTCGCTCGTGCCTTCGTCGGCCAGCCGCTCCTTGCCGTAGCTGACGGACTCCACGCGGGCCGGATTCACTCCCAGCAGCTGCAGGCTGTTGCGCACCGCGTCGGCACGTTTTTGGCCGAGCGCCAGGTTGTATTCGATGCCGCCGCGCCTGTCCGTATGGCCGCGCAGCATCACCGAGCGGCCGGGATTGCTGCGCAGCCACTGCGCATGGCTTTCCACGATGGCCCGGTCGCTGCTGCGGATGGTGTAGGCGTCAAAGTCGAAGTAGACGATGTGGGCGACATTGGCGGGACCGCGCTGGTCGGCCTGGCTCGTGGCCACCACGGGTGCTACGCCGGAGCTGGCCGGCGCAGGCGCCGGGGCCTTGCCGAAGGCGTAGTGGTGTTCGGAACGCTGCGTGCTGGTGGTGGCGGTGGAACCGCAGGCGGCCAGGCCTGCGGCCAGCAGCACGATGGTGCACAGCCTGAAAGTGTGTGACATGGAAAATCTCCTGGGACGTGCGCCGCCACCGCGAGGCGGCGGCGCAGGGAAGGAATGCGGCGCCCGCAGGCGCCGCTGCAGCTCACAGCAGGGCGTTGTGGTGCAACTGCTGCGTCAACACGCTGGCTGCTGCATCGGCCGTGCTGCTGGCATGGCTGCTGATGGAGGTGGCAATCGGATCCAGCTCGGCCGCAGAGGCCGTTGCCGCTTGCGAAGTGCCGCCCAGAAGGCCTCCGAGCAGTCCGCCACCGGACGATCCCCCCAGCAGCCCGCCCAGCAGGCCGCCGCCACTGCTGCCGCCACCCAGCAGTCCGCTGACGATGCCGTTGTCGCCGGCCACCGTGTTGACCACACCGCTGACGATGCCGTTGTCGCCGGCCACCGTGTCCAGCACGCCGCTGACGACGCCGTTGTCACCGGCCACGGTCTCCAGCAGGCCGCCGACCAGGCCGGTGCCGCCCGTGAGGCCACCCAGCAGGCCACCGTCGCCGCCGAGCAGCCCGCCGACGATGCCGTTGTCGCCGGCCACGGTGTCGAGCAG
>NZ_JTKZ01000922.1:0-1996 GCF_000799035.1 Delftia sp. ZNC0008 | reverse complement strand
CGCCACGCTGCGCGCCGGCGCCCAGCCTGCGGCGGCGCTGCAGCCCGTGCCTGCACCGCTGCCCTCCAGCGTGCTGCTGGTGCGCCCCGATATCCAGGCCGCCGAGAACAACCTGCGCGCCATGGAGGCCAACATCGGCGCCGCCCGCGCAGCCATGTTCCCCACCATCAGCCTCACGGCCAGCGTGGGATCGGGCAGCCGCGAGCTCGATGGCCTCTTTGGCGGCAGCAGCAGCACCTGGAGCTTCATCCCCCTGGTGCGCCTGCCCATCTTCGACGGTGGCCGCAACCGTGCGGGCGTGCAGGTGGCCGAGGCCAACCAGCGCATCGCCATCGCCCAGTACGAGAAGGCCGTGCAGACGGCCTTCCGCGAGACCGCCGACGTGCTGGCCGACCGCGCGCAGTGGGACGAGCGCCTGGCCGCCCAGACCAGCATGGTCGCGGCCACGCAGAAGGCCTTCGACCTGTCGGAGGCACGCTTCAAGGCCGGCGTGGACAACTACCTCACCGTGCTGGATGCGCAGCGCAGCCTCTACACGGCCCAGCAGACCCTGATCGGCCTGCGCCTGTCCGAGCAGCTCAACCGCGTCACGCTGTGGAAGGTGCTGGGCGGCGAGCAGGTGCAGGCGCCGTCCGCCTCTGAGCCGGCGAATTCCTGAGCGCGGGCGGTGTATTCTGCGGGCCCGCAGAACTTGCCGCCCGACCACGATGAGCCCCTTTGCCAACACCCCCGAGCCGCCTTACTACGCCGTCATCTTCTCGTCGCGCAGAACGCCGGACGACGATGATGGCTACGGCCTCATGGCCCAGCGCATGGTGGACCTGGCCGCGCAGCAGCAGGGTTTCCTGGGTGCGGAAAGCACGCGCGGCGAGGACGGTTTCGGCATCACCGTGTCCTACTGGTCCACGGCCGAATCCATCGCGCGCTGGAAGCAGGATGCCGAGCACCTGGTCGCCCAGCAACTGGGCAAGGACGCCTGGTACGAGCACTATGAATTGCGCGTGGCCCGCGTGGAGCGCGCCTACGGCAAGCGCTGAACCCGGGCCGCCT
The DNA here is from genome assembly GCF_000799035.1 of Delftia sp. ZNC0008. NCBI lineage: Bacteria > Pseudomonadati > Pseudomonadota > Betaproteobacteria > Burkholderiales > Comamonadaceae > Delftia > Delftia sp. ZNC0008. The sequence continues at coordinate 946 of NZ_JTKZ01000922.1, read as the reverse complement.
CCGCCTGGACCACGGCCTCGGCCAGCAGCGCGATGGAGCGCGGCGCGCAGCCTTCGGCATCGTTGCTCACCGTCACAAAGGCGGGCAGCCCGCGGCTGGTGATGCCATCGATGGTCTTGGCGAGGATGGCGCGCGTGTGCGCATCGGGCGTGCGGATCTCGTCGAAGGGGTCGTGCTTCTTTTGCGCATCGGGATAGCCGTAGGCACCGAACTCGCGGTTCAGGTTCCAGCGGCAGACCAGCGGGGTGGGCCACAGCCCGCGCAGAAAAACCAGTTGCTCCTCGATGGGGGGCATCTTGCCGTGCAGTCCCAGGCAGAAGGTGGCGCCACTGGCGCGCAGGGTGTCGGCCAACTGCGGCGTCAGCAGCTCCGGGTCGCGCACCTCCACCGCCACGATGATCTGCGCGCCCAGCGGATGGGCGGCCAGCGCCGCGCGCACCGCCTCCAGCATGGCCTGCAGCCGCGCCAGCAGTTCGGTGGGGCGGCTGAGCAGGCCCCAGGTCATCGGGCTGAGCTGGAACACCAGCACGCCCAGCCGCTCGCCCAGCCCTTCGAGCGTGGGCTCGACGAAGCTGGTGACGGCCAGATCGGGTTGAAGGAACACCGGGTTCAGCGACATGCCCTTGCCGTCCTCGTCACGCACCTGCGCGTCGGTAACCACGGATGGGCACTTGACCACGAAGCGGAAATCGGCCGGCACCTGGCCCGCGAAGGCCAGGTACTGGCTGGCCGTCAACGGCCTCCAGAAGCTGCGGTCCACGCAGACCGTTCGCATCAACGGATGCCGGCCATAGGCCTCCAGTCCCTTCTTGGCCAGCACGCTTTTGTCATAGGCGCCATCCCAGATCAAGCCTTCCCAGCCCGGGTAGGACCAGGTGGAGACTCCCATGCGCAGGCCCTGCGCAAGCTGGTCCGCCAGCGCCTGCCATTGCAGGGCCTGACGCGG